>CABIIJ010000034.1 GCA_902175065.1 uncultured Comamonas sp.
CCCCTGCCCTGGCTCACCGCCCACGACCCTTTCCCCCCTGTCACCCAGGCCTGGGGCCAGGATGCACCCCTGCCCGGACTGCTGGCCGCCGGCGCGGTGCTGGATGCGCCACACCTGCACGCCGCCTACCGGCAAGGGATTTTTCCCTGGTTCAGCGCTGGCCAGCCGCCGCTGTGGTGGTCGCCCGATCCGCGCATGGTGCTCCAGGTGGCGCACTTTCGTCTGCACCGGTCGCTGCGCAAAACCCTGGCGCAATTCCGCCGCAACCCGGGCTGCGACATCCGCATCGACCACAGCTTTCGCCAGGTCATGGAGCATTGCGCCCGCACCCCCCGCCCAGGGCAGGACGGCACCTGGATCGTGCCCGGCATCATCGACGCTTATTGCGCCCTGCACGCCCAGGGGCTGGCGCACAGCGTGGAAACCTGGGTCGATGGCCGTCTGGTCGGCGGGCTGTACTGTGTTGCGCTGGGCCGGGCGGTATACGGCGAATCGATGTTCGCCCACGTCCGGGATGCCTCCAAGATCGCCCTGACTGCCCTGGTCGCCCTGTGTCGCAGCCAGGGTGCCCCGCAAATCGACTGCCAGCAGGCCACGGCGCACCTGGCCTCGCTGGGGGCAACAGAAATGCCCCGAGCCGACTTCCTGCGCATCGCCCAGGCCCAGCAGCAGGAACCGGCGCTGGATTGGACTTTTCACCCGTCTTCCTGGGCTACGCTTCATCCCTAGTGCATGACCACCGAACCATTCACCCGCATTCTTCAGCTCTACACCACCACCGACTACCCTTGCAGCTACCTGCCCGGGCAGCAGGCCCGCTCCCTCGTGGCCACGCCCAGCCACCTCATCGACACCGCCGCGTATTCCGCACTGGTGACCCAAGGCTTTCGGCGCAGCGGCAGCTTTACCTACCGCCCCCAATGCCGCAATTGCCAGGCCTGCCTGCCCTTGCGCATCCTGGTGCCGCAATTCACCCCTACGCGCAGCCAGCGCCGCGCCTGGCAGCAGCACCAGCATCTGCAGGCCAGCGTCCAGAGGCTGCACTACAACCCGGCGCACTACGCCCTCTACCAGCGCTACCAACACGCCCGCCACCAAGGCGGCGGCATGGACAGCGACAGCGTGGAGCAATACCGCCAGTTCCTGCTCGACAGCCAGGTGGAAAGCCGCATCGTGGAGTTTCGCGATCCCCTGGCCGAGAACGCCCTGGTGATGGTCGCCATCATCGACCTGATCGCCGACGGCATTTCTGCGGTGTACACCTTCTACGAACCCGACCACCCCAGGGCCAGCTACGGCACCTTCGGCATCCTGTGGCAGATCGAGCTGGCCCGCAGCCTGGCGCTGCCGCACCTGTACCTGGGCTACTGGATTCAGGACAGCCCCAAGATGCGCTACAAACAAGCCTTCGCACCGCACGAAATTCTGCGTAACGGGCAATGGCAAGCGCCCACCGGGTAATTTCCAATGGGAGCGGGGCTAGAATGCGGCCCATTTGCTTCCCTATTTCACATGAAGAAAAACGATAACGAGGTTCCGAATAAACCCAGCGTCCAGGTGCTGGAACGCATGTTCACACTCATCGACGTTCTGGCCGCCAAGGAGGAGCCGGTCGCCCTCAAGGAAATCAGCGAAAGAACCGGGCTGCACCCCTCCACCGCCCACCGCATCCTCAACGATCTGACCTCGGGCGGCTTCGTTGACCGCCCCGAGGCCGGCACCTACCGCCTGGGAATGCGCCTGCTGGAGCTGGGCAATCTGGTCAAGGCCCGCCTCAGCGTGCGCGAAGCTGCACTACCCCTGATGCGCGGGCTGCACAAGCAGATCCAGCAGCCCGTCAACCTCAGCATTCGCCAGGGTGACGAAATCGTCTACGTTGAGCGGGCTTACAGCGAACGCTCAGGAATGCAAGTAGTGCGTGCCATCGGCGGCCATGCGCCCTTGCACCTGACCTCGAACGGCAAGCTGTTTCTGGCCGCTGACGATCCCCAGAATGTGCGCACTTACGCCATGCGCACCGGCCTGTCGGGCAACACCCAGAACAGCCTGACCCAGCTCCCCCAACTGGAACGGGAACTGGCCAAAATCCGGCAAACCGGCATCGCCTACGACAACGAAGAGTTGGAACTGGGCGTGCGCTGCATGGCCGCCGGTATTTACGACGATCAGGGCAAACTGGTCGCTGCCCTGTCGATCTCCGCCCCGGCAGACCGCCTGGATGAAGGATGGATCCCCAGGCTCAAGGCCTGCACCCATCAGATTTCCACAGCTTTGGGTTTCAAAGGCGCTGCCTGACGCACCCTGAAAGCCCCACTGGCCTCTTAATGCAGATGCCGGGGCCGACGCCCGCCGCCGTTGCCACCACGCGGCCCGCCCCTGGGGGGCTGGCGCCCCAGGTCGAGTGAATTGACCAGGTTATCGAAGCGCTGAGTAAAAAGCTTGTCGATCTCCCCGACCACCCCTGCCAGCTCGGAAGCATCGAAGTGGCGTTCCATCGTGTGGATCACGTCCTGCACCAGCATATCGCGCTGCACCTTCATGATCGCTGCCGGGGTCGGACCGATGAACAGCATGACGAAATCGTCGCGTGACTGCTCATCCTCTGGGGCGTCTTCCTCATCGAACTCGGCATCGTAGAAGGTCACCTCGATCGCTGCGCCGTCCTGCGCCAGTTCGTTCAGCCCCATGCACAAATCATCCAGGGCATAACGGAAATCGTCGGCACCGGAAACCGTCCAGCACATCTGCACGGTGTGCGAAGCACTGTCAAACAGGATGCCGGGTTCCTCCTCGTACGCACTGGCTGCGCCATCGCGCAAGGAACGGGCGCCCGCGTAGGACCAAAGGGGTTTCAGCGCCTCTTGCAGTTGCGCGAACGTGACGTCCGGACGCAAAGCCACTTGACCATGCACATGAATTTCGAAGGGGGTGTTATAGCGATTCATCGTCAAATCAGTGGTGCCCCGGGCCGGGGTCGAACCGGCACGCCCCTTATTCAGGAAGCAGCGGATTTTAAGTCCGCGGTGTCTACCAATTTCACCACCGGGGCCACATTCACCTTAAGCTGTGCACGTAAGCCGCAAAGCTTACCTGATTTTTACAGTTGCACCTGGGCTTTCAGGCCTGGGAAATATGAAAAAGGGAAGCATATGCTTCCCTTTTTTTTGGAGCGAGAAACGAGTCCTTGGATTGGACTCTAACTCTTTGATTAAAGAAGAGTTGTTGTTACCCCGCTTAACAAGATGGACTATATTGTGGACTAGATCGCAGCTGATAGCAAGTTGCTGGTCAAAAAACCGTCCATGGGCATCTGCTGGCATCCACCCAAATCCACGCGTTTTGCCACGGCCACGTGGTGCCTTCGATGTTCAAGCGCTGTACACCTATGAGGCACAGGGAACGATACAACCTGCAAACACAACCAAGGAGCTTAGGGGGCTGAATGCTGTACGCATGGATTGATGGAGTAAAACGTCCGCCTATTGCCAAAGGTGAAAGAACGACATGTCGAGATTGTGGTGGCCAGCTTACCTCCGTCATCCCCGTCGAGAACGTAAAGCACTGGCGGCACAAGGCAGGAGATTGTGACTCTTGGAGCGAACCGGAAGGCCCTTGGCACCTCGGCTGGAAAGAGGCTTTTCCAGAGGACTGCCGAGAGATCAGCCTAATCGACCCCGCAACGGGTGATCGCCACAGAGCAGATGTGCTTTGCGGTGCTGGTACGCAACACGCGACCGTACTGGAACTGCAGTATTCCCCGATTTCTGAGGATGAGCGTGCTGCACGCGAGGCCTTCTACCTACAGCAGCATCGCATGTTTTGGCTCGTGCATGTCCATGACAGTGCGTCGAGCTTTATGGGGGTGAATTTTGCTATGTCGCTCGACTGGAAGTCTCGACCTGTCGACATCGACGGTCGGCGCTTTGCTGTCATGCAGTGGTTTGGCCGTAGCAATCAGTTCATCGAGAAATGGAAGCGTGCGACCGCGCACGTCTTCTTCGAGTGTCAGGGGCGAATCTTCTTTCTCGCAGGCGATGCGCTTGCGCGGCGGATAACTGGCGGTACACCACTGAAAAAAGGCCAATACGCCCTCTGCCATCTCACACCGGAGGAGTTCACCCGCGCCGTTCAAGGAGGAAACTAACGATGGCCAACGATGGCGTTCGTGTCCTGTTTGACGGTGGGATAGAGTCTTATATGGCTGCTGCCGATGAAACGACGGCAGAATTGCTGGCTTCCAGCGCCCCGCTAGTTGCGGCTCTTCGGGAGTACGACACCTATTTTCGTGAAGGGCTTTGGTGGCAGCATTCCTCTTCCGCTGTCCCTCTTGTGCTCTGCATGAACGCATATCAATTTTTTCTAGCTGGCTCGCGCATGGCCTTGAGCGGCCATTGCGCAGCCGTATTCCCACTGCTGCGCACAGCACTCGAATCCGCAGCATATGCAAGCTTGATGACGCAACAGCCTGAGTTGCAGGAGGTTTGGACCCGCCGCCATCAAGGCGAGGCTGGAAAAAAAGCTTGCCGCAAAGCGTTCACTTTCGAGAAGGCAATCAAACTACTGAAGGAGCGTGCTCCCGATATTCACGCGCTTGCCACTTCTGCTTACGAAGGAGCAATTGACTACGGAGCACACCCCAACGTCATAGGTGTTTTCGGCCACGTGTCCATAGACGACCAGCGGAGCGATAATTTTGTCGCGGTCAATCATGCCAGTCTCTATGGAGCAAATCACATCGAAACGATCCGCGGTCTCTGCGCATGCCTTGATTTCGGCTTGGCCATTATCGGCATCATCGCACTGTCATCCCATGAAATCAGCGATATGCTGCTGGATGAGCTTTCTCGCCTTATCGAAGTGAAGAACGCTGCGACCGAGCGTTACAGTCCTGAGGCCGATACAACGCTCTAAGAACCTGTTCAAAGTCTTTTAAGCAGTAGCGCCAAGAACGCCAAGTGGATGAACTGCAGGCTGGTGTTGAGTAGTCTCTCGCAGTTCTTCCACAACCGCCTATTCTTCTCCAGCCAAGCGAAGCTGCGCTCAACCAC
>CABIIJ010000035.1 GCA_902175065.1 uncultured Comamonas sp.
AGGTTCATCTCGTCCAGGAACTCGCGCTTGCGAGTCCTCTTGGTTTTGCGCTCGAATCCGCTCTCGCCCAGGCTCATCTGTTTCATACCGCCACTGTCTCACATCGGGCGCTGGCGCCGAGGTTGTGCAGACCTTCCTTAGCGGTGCAACTGATACTAGTGGTACTGCTCTAGGTTTTACCTTGACTCCTACACAAAGTGCTAACGCTGCAAATATGGTTTGGACAATGACGGGCACGATTTGTGATGCGAAACGTGGATTGAAATCTGGCCAAGGCGGCTGTGCCTAATAAATAAAAATTTTATAAAAAGGGTCGAAATTTTCGGCCCTTTTATTTAAAAACACAAGGTCAGAATTTTTAGTCCTGATTTTTCCATAAATTCCAGTCATATCCTATCGTGCTCACCCCTGAGCTTCTTTGCACCCTACCCTATGCCGATACACGGGTGGGTAGTATCTGAGTGTGTGATATATGCGCCGGGCAGCCGTTTTTCCTACCACAACCTGGATTACTGTCTGGCCGCCGCCGCTTATGAAAAGCGCTTTGGCCGCAGTCTGTGGACGGCATTGGCCGAGGACTTCCACCTGCACGACCATGGCCTGGAGTGGCTGGATCGGCGCGACACCCCGGTGGCCTACAACTTCATGCACGCAGGCTTGACCAGCCCGGATGCCGGCTTTGTGCAGCGCCTGGACTGGCAGGCCGCCCGCGCCCCGATGGGCCTGACGGGCAATGCGGGTGGCCTGGCCCGCTTTATCCATGCGCACCGCGCCCACTTGGCCCTGGCGCAACGCCTGCGTGACGACGCCATCCCCTGCGATGCGGCGCAAGCCATGGCTTGCTACGACGGTTTCCTGAACCGTGTGGAGGTGGACGGCCAGCGCCTCTGGCAACAGGGCGGCTACCTGTACGGCATGGCGGCGTTGTTTGTGCTGGACGAGGCAGGCAACTTCATCGTCTGGCTGGGCGCGGGGGAAGGGCGGCCTTTGACAGCAGCACCGCAGCAGATCCGGCAGGCGCTTTTGGAAAACGGGGTGAAGCATTCCGCAGGGCGGTGAGTGTTGGAACAAGCTATATTAAATATAGCTTGTTCCACAGTTTTTGTAAGGAAAATAAGAATAAAAGTATCTTAAATCTTTGAATATCATACGGAAGCAGCTATTAAATTGAATTGATCTTGCTTGGTTTTGCTGCTTGCTGGCGGGACTTCTTGATGGGTTGATTGCTATACGATAGAATCAATGTCCTAAGGACATTGATTCTATCGTATAGAAATATAAGGCAATGACACTTGATGTTTTGAATTCTGTCGTCAGACCTATCCAGGAGCGGTTGGGTGTGTGGGCGAAGCCAGTCGTGACGGGGTACGAATTGGGTGTTCTGGTGGCCCAGGTGGCAGGCAGGCCTGTGTCGCTGGCCTTGTATGCAGAGGTGGTTCGCACCTTGTCGTCATTTGGTTTGATTGCGCCCGCCAAGGAGTTCAAGGTTGGCACGGTTTTCCATCTTTTCGGACGTCACAAGCCGTTGCCCATGGAGGTGGCGTGCGCTGTCGATCCGTTTGCATACGTCAGTCACCTGAGCGCCATGGAGTACCACGGCGTGACCGATCGCTTCCCGAAAATGCTGTATTTGTCCACACCGGCTGACCGGGAGTGGAAAGCGCAAGCGGCGGCCCGCATGGACAAGGATCTGAAAGAAGGCAAAGGGGATTACCTTGCGGCCAAGCTCCCGGTGCTGAGGTTTCAGAAGTTGGAGCGTATCGATGGCGTGCGGGTCGAACTGGTGCGCCGTTCGCATCGGGGCGCGTTCAAGGCGATCAAGTCCCCGGCCATTCGTGTTGCCGTGGTGGGGCGCACTTTTCTGGACATGCTTCGAGAGCCGGAATTGTGTGGCGGAATGCAGCATGTCATCGACACTTACCGGGAATATGCGGTCAGGTACCAGAGGCTCGTCATCGACGAGCTTGATCAGCATGGCACGTTGGTTGAGCAGGCCCGGGCGGGCTATCTTCTGGAGACGGTGTGTGCTTTGTCGAATCCGCGGATTGATGCGTGGGCGCTGAAGGTTCAGCGGGGTGGCTCCCGCAAGCTCGATCCGAAGGCAGAGTACGCGCCGTTTTTCTCCGAGCGGTGGGCACTGTCGATCAATGTCCCGTCACTGTATGAGCCGTGAGCGAACCTGGAAGCGCCATGAACGAAGTGGACGTTGAAGCCTGGGTGGAACAAGCGCCGCGTGGGCAGCGGGGCTTTCGGGAGGCGGTGCATATCATTCTTGACGGGATTGGTCATTCCAAGAATTTGAGTGCCAAGATGGTGATGAAGGGCGGACTTTTGTTGGCCATACGGTATGACAGCTCGCGCTATACCCGGGACTTGGATTTTTCTACCAGGGATCGGTACACGGCAGAAAGCGCCGACCTTCTTTTGGAGGAACTGCGCGAGGGGCTTGTCACGGCCGAGAACCGGCTTCCCTACGACACGCTATGCCGTTTGCAATCTCACAAGGTGCAGCCCAAGGGCGAGAACAAGACCCACCACAGCCTGGCATTGAAAATTGGGTTTGCCAGCCGGAGCAATCCGGGGCAGATGGCCCGTTTGGACGCGGGTGCTTCTGCGCAAGTGGTGGAAATTGATTACAGCTTCAACGAGGCGGTCTTTGATGTGGAGGTGCTGGAACTGGATGGAGGGGCAACGATTCATTCTTACGCCTTGAACAATGTGCTGGCTGAAAAGATGCGTTCGCTGCTTCAACAGCCCGTTCGCAGGAGAAACCGTCGGCAGGATGTCTATGACATCTGGTTATTGCTGGAGCCGGAGCCTGCCCTTGTGCCTGAGGAGCTTGCCAGGATTCATGAAATCCTGATTGCTTCTTGCGGCACCAAGGGGGTTGTTCCGAATATCTTCTCGATGGAGTCGGAACAGGTTGTTGCCATGGCACGCACGGGTTACCAGGAGCTGGCGGCAGACGTGGACGGTGTGTTGCCTTCGTTCGAGGAGGCGATGGGACGGGTCATGGCGCTGTACCGCGCTTTGCCATGGTGAGTTGTCATGCTTATCCCGATGATTCTGCAGCCCGGGATCGGCGCACAATCGTTTGCCAGTAGCGTTGGTGCTCGGCAATTCACATATGATGCACGCTGTAACACCGCTGGCTGCATCCGCAGGAGAGTTCACCATGACCAAGTCCCAATCCGAAATCGACGAGCGCACCAATCTTGCCGGCTCGAACAAGTTTGAAATGCTGATGTTCCGCCTGGGCAAGGACAAGGTGCTGGGCCAGTCCGAGCTGTTCGGCATCAACGTGTTCAAGATCCGCGAGATCATGGCGATGCCCAAGATCACGCCCATTGTGGGGGCGGACAAGTCTTCCCTGGGGGTGCTGAACCTGCGCGGGCAGGTGATTCCGGTGTTTGATCTGCCGTCGATTGTCGGCTGCGAGCCGGAGACGGGGCTGAACATCCTGCTGGTGACCGAGTATGCCCGCACCGTGCAGGCGTTTGCGGTGGAGTCGGTCGAGGACATTGCCCGCCTGGACTGGAAGCAGGTGATTCCCGCCGATGCCAGCGGAACGGCCAAGTCGCTGGTGACCAGCTTTGCCCGGATGAGCGATGAGGCCAGCGGCGAGCAGCGTCTGGCCCAGGTGCTGGACGTGGAAGCCATCGTGCAGATGGTCACCCCGGAGCAGGATCGGCCGACGGTGGCGGGCAAGAATATCGGCGCCAAGCTGCGCATGAAGGAGAACACCATCGTGCTGGCCGCCGATGATTCCTTCGTCGCGCGGGCGCTGCTGGAGCAGACGCTCAAGGAGCTGGAGGCGCCGTTTGAGATCGTCAAGTCCGGCAAGGAAGCGTGGGAGCGGCTCAACGTCCTGGCCGATCAGGCCGAGGCCGAAGGCCAGACCATTTATGACAAGGTGGGCCTGATGCTGACCGACCTGGAAATGCCGGAGATGGACGGTTTCACGCTGACCCGGCACATCAAGCAAAGCCCCCGGTTTTCGCGGCTGCCGGTGTTGATCCATTCCTCGCTGTCCGGCACGACCAATGAGGATCTGGTGCGCAAGGTGGGTGCCAACGGCTATATCGCCAAGTTCCAGCCGACGGAACTGGCCGGGGCGATTCGGGAATCCCTGGCGGGCACCCCGGCAATGGCCGGGTAGGCGCAGCAGGGGTATCCATCCTGGCAAAAGGGCCGCTTTCGAGCGGCCCTTGGTTTTTATTCCAATTCCAGATCAATAGATTACTTTGTCGGCTTCGCTGGCCTTACGCCAGTAATGTCTGCGCTTCGCCTTCGCGTACTCTATTGATCTGGAAATGGAATGAGAGCCTGTTCATGACAGGACGTGCAGGCGGATGCGCTCCACCTCCCAGCCCTTGCTGCGCAGGTGGGCGGCAAAGGCTGGCAGCAATTGCCGCAGCTTGGCCGCAGCGCTGGGGGAGGGGACGTGCAGGCACCAGGTGGTGCCGTCAATCGGCCCGGCCTGTACGCTGGTGCGCAGCCCGGGGGGGATGAGGGCGGCAATGCTGCGCAGGCGCTGTTGCGCTTCCTGGTTCTGGCGCAGCAGGTGTGCCAGTTCGGGCGCTTCCTGGCTGGCTTGCTGCACACTGATGGCATGGTGGCGTCGATGGTGCATCGGGTGATTATCTGCGGCAGGTAGAATTACCGATTGGCTTTTTGCCAGATACCTACCTTGTGATGGCTGGATAAGCCCTTATCTGCAGACCGTTACAACCGTGATACATAACTCTTGAAGGATTGGGCCGCTGGGCGGCTGCCTTGGGCAGTGCTTGGCAGGCTTGACGTGCATGGCCAATTTCCTGACCTCCATTTTTGGTAGCCGCAATGACCGGCTGCTCAAGCAATACCGTAAAACCGTTGCCCGCATCAATGCCCTGGAGCCGCAGTTCGAACAGCTCTCCGACGAGGCGCTGCGCGGCAAGACCCAGGAGTTCAAAGACCGGCTGGCGCAGGGCAAGACGCTGGATGACTTGCTGCCCGAGGCCTTTGCCGTGGTGCGCGAGGTGTCCAAGCGGGTGCTGAAGATGCGCCACTTCGACGTGCAGCTCATGGGCGGCATGGGGCTGCACCAGGGCAAGATTTCGGAAATGCGCACCGGGGAGGGCAAGACCCTGACCTCCACCCTGCCCGTGTACCTGAATGCGCTGACCGGCAAGGGCGTCCACATCGTCACGGTGAACGATTACCTGGCTGCCCGCGATGCCGAAACCATGCGCCCGCTGTACCACTTCCTGGGCATGTCGGTGGGCGTGAACCTGCCCCAGGCACCGCGCGAGGACAAGCAGCTGGCCTATCTGGCCGACGTGACCTACGGCACGAACAACGAGTACGGCTTCGACTACCTGCGCGACAACATGGTCTACGACGCGGGCGACCGCGTGCAGCGCGAGCTGAACTTTGCCATCGTCGACGAGGTGGACTCGATCCTGATCGACGAGGCCCGCACGCCCCTCATCATCAGCGGGCAGGCCGACGACAACACGGCGCTGTACCTGGCGATCAACCAGATCGCCCCGCAGCTCACCCGCCAGGAAGGCGAGGCCGACCCGCGCACCGGCGAGGGCGTGACCAAGCCGGGCGATTTCACCGTGGACGAGAAGTCCCACCAGGTGTTCCTGACCGAGCAGGGCCACGAAAACGCCGAAGCCATCCTTTCCAAAGCCGGTCTGCTGCCCGAGGGGGCCTCGCTGTACGACCCGGCGCACATCGTGCTGGTACACCATTTGTACGCAGCGCTGCGGGCGCACCACATCTACCACCGCGACCAGCACTACGTGGTGCAGAACGGCGAAGTGGTCATCGTCGATGAATTCACGGGCCGCCTGATGTCGGGCCGCCGCTGGAGCGATGGCCTGCACCAGGCCGTCGAAGCCAAGGAAGGGGTGAACATCCAGGCCGAGAACCAGACCATGGCCTCGATCACCTTCCAGAACTATTTCCGCCTGTACAACAAGCTTTCCGGCATGACCGGCACGGCAGACACCGAGGCCTACGAGTTCCAGCAGATCTACGGGCTGGAAACCATCGTCATCCCGCCGAACAGGCCCAGCCGCCGCGAAGACCAGCTCGACCGCGTCTACAAGACCACGCCGGAGAAATACAAGGCCGCCATCGACGATATCCGCACCTGCCACGAGCGCGGCCAGCCGGTGCTGGTGGGCACCACCTCGATCGAGAACTCGGAAATCATCGACCAGCTCCTGACCAAGGCCGGGCTGGCGCACCAGGTGCTCAATGCCAAGCAGCACGCCAAGGAGGCGGACATCATCGCCCAGGCCGGACGCAAGGGCATGATCACCATCGCTACCAACATGGCCGGTCGCGGCACCGATATCGTGCTGGGCGGCAACATCGGCAAGGACATTGCCGCCATCGAGGCCAATACCGAACTGAGCGACAGCGACAAGCAGCAGCAGATCGACACCCTGCGCAGCCAGTGGCAGCAGGACCACGAGGAGGTCAAAAACCTCGGCGGCCTGCGCATCATCGCCACCGAGCGCCACGAAAGCCGCCGCATCGACAACCAGCTGCGGGGCCGCTCGGGCCGCCAGGGCGACCCGGGTTCCTCGCGCTTCTACCTGAGCCTGGACGACCAGCTCATGCGCATCTTCGCGGGCGACCGCGTGCGGGCCATCATGGATCGCCTGAAGATGCCCGAAGGCGAGGCCATCGAGGCCGGCATGGTCACGCGCAGTATCGAAAGCGCCCAGCGCAAGGTCGAGGGCCGCAACTTCGACGTGCGCAAACAGTTGCTGGAATACGACGACGTGGCCAACGAGCAGCGCAAGGTCATTTACGAACAGCGCAATGCCATTCTGGACACCCCGGACCTCACGGCCATGATCCAGAAAATGATCGCCGGCTGCGTCCACGACCTGGTGCGCCAGTACGTGCCCGCCGATTCGATGGAAGAGCAATGGGATCTGCCCGCCCTGGAAAAAGCCCTGGGCGAATGGCACCTGCAACTGGGCCTGCAAGCCCAGGCGGCGCAGAACGACAGCATCACCGACGAAGACATCCTGGTGCTGGTGCAAGAAGCTGCCAAGGCGCTGTACGAAAGCAAGCTGGAGCTGGCCGGCAGCGAGCAGTTCATGCACTTCCAGCGTGCCGTGCTGCTGCAAAGCTTCGATACCAACTGGCGCGACCACCTCTCGGCGCTGGACTACCTGCGCCAGGGCATCCACCTGCGCGGCTTTGCGCAGAAGCAGCCCAAGCAGGAATACAAGCGCGAAGCCTTCGAGCTGTTCAGCCAGTTGATCGACGTGGTGAAGAACGAAGTCACCCGCGTGCTGCTCACCGTGCGCATCCGCGAACCCGAGGCGCTGCAACAAGCTGCCGACAGCATCGAGCAGCGGGCCGAGCATGTGCCGGGAATGCAGTACGCCAGCGCGGACAACGACAAGAGCGACCTGCCCGGCGACGACTTCCAGCTGCCGCCCGATGTGCGTGTGGGCCGCAACGACCCCTGCCCCTGCGGCAGCGGCAAGAAGTTCAAGCAGTGCCACGGCAAGCTGTCGTGATGGCGCTGTGACCCCTCTCCAAAACGGGCTGCGGCCCGTTTTTTTATCGCTGCCGACCGCTCCATAATCCATCTTTTGCCGTTTGTTCTGCTGTCTCCCCTCAAGGATCGCCATGCCTGTCAACCTGCCTCTTCCCCAAGCCCCTGACCTGCACCCTGTCGCCGGTGTGCGTATCGGCGTCACCGAAGCCGGTGTGCGCAAAGCCAACCGCAAGGACTTGACCGTTTTTCTGCTGGACGAAGGCGCCAGCGTGGCCGGGGTGTTCACGCAGAACCGCTACTGCGCCGCCCCGGTGCAGGTGTGCCGCGAGCATCTGGCGGCGGGCCAGGGCATCCGCGCCCTGGTGGTGAATACGGGCAATGCCAATGCAGGCACGGGCGCCCCGGGGCTGGCCGATGCGCGGGCCACCTGCGCGGCGCTGGCGGATGCGCTGGGCGTGGCGCCCGGCAGCATCCTGCCGTTTTCCACCGGCGTGATCATGGAGCCGCTGCCGGTGCAGCGCATCGTGGCCGGGCTGCCGGCTGCCATGGCCGGCGCCCGTGCGGACAACTGGCTGGCGGCGGCGCAGGGCATCATGACCACCGACACCCAGCCCAAGGCGTACAGCCGTCAGGTGCAGGTGGGCGGCCAGACCGTCACCGTCACCGGCATCAGCAAGGGCGCGGGCATGATCCGCCCGAACATGGCGACCATGCTGGGCTTTCTGGCCACCGACGCAGCCATCGCCCCGGCGCTGCTGCAAGGGCTGGCGAAGGAGCTGGCCGAGGGGTCCTTCAACCGCGTGACGATCGACGGCGA
Source organism: uncultured Comamonas sp. (assembly GCA_902175065.1). Lineage (GTDB taxonomy): Bacteria > Pseudomonadota > Gammaproteobacteria > Burkholderiales > Burkholderiaceae_C > Comamonas. Next base: position 8,337 of record CABIIJ010000035.1, read on the forward strand.
TACCTCCACCAACGATTCCTTCGTCGTCATCGCCACGCACCGGGCGGGGAATGCGCAGATTGCCGACTGGGCCGGGGCCGATGCCCAGGCCTTGAAGGCCGCCCTGCTGGACGTGGCCCGCCTGCTGGCCCAGGCCATCGTGCGCGATGGCGAAGGTGCGACCAAGTTCATCACCGTGCAGGTCGATGGCGGCAAGACCGAGGAAGAATGCCGCCTGGCCGCCTACGCCATTGCCCATTCGCCGCTGGTGAAAACCGCCTTCTACGCCAGCGACCCGAACCTGGGGCGCATCCTGGCCGCCGTGGGCTACGCGGGGATTGCCGATCTCGATCAGAACGGCATCGAGCTGCACCTGGACGACGTGCACGTCGTCACCCAGGGCGGGCGCAATCCGGCCTACCGCGAGGAAGACGGCCAGCGCGTGATGCAGCAGGCCGAGATCACCGTGCGCGTGAACCTGGGCCGGGGCGCCGCCAGCCAGACGGTGTGGACGTGCGACTTCAGCCACGATTACGTGACGATCAACGCCGATTACCGCTCCTGATCATTATTCAAATTGAATAGCTTCTTCCGCTGATGAACAAACGATTTCATGATTAAAAATACCTGAAATCGTTTGTTTATAAGCGGAAGCAGCTTCTTTTTTATGCAAGATACCGATCTCTCCACTTTTTCCCCGCTGGAACGTCTGGTTGCCCGCGCCGAGCAGCTCATGCAGCGCATCGAGGCCGTGCTGCCCCAGCCGCTGCAAGCGCCTGCCGACTGGAGCGCGGCGATCGCCTGGCGCTACCGCAAACGCGCCAACGGCTGCGGCGTGCTGGAGCCGGTGCGCCACGTCGGCGCGATGCAGCTGTCCGATTTGCAGAACATCGATGTGCAGAAGGACAAGATCGCCCGCAACACCGAGCAGTTCGTGCAGGGCCGCACCGCCAACAACGTGCTGCTGACGGGGGCACGCGGCACGGGCAAATCGTCGCTGATCCGCGCCTGCCTGCACGCTTACGCGGCCCAGGGGCTGCGCCTGATCGAGGTGGACAAGGCCGACCTGACCGACCTGCCCGACATCGTGGAAGTGGTCGCTGCGCGGCCCGAGCACTTCATCATCTACTGCGACGACCTGAGCTTCGAGGAGGGCGAGCCGGGCTACAAGGCCATGAAGTCGATTCTGGACGGCTCGGTCAGCGCCGCCACGCCCAACGTGCTGGTCTACGCCACCAGCAACCGCCGCCACCTGCTGCCCGAATACATGACGGAGAACCTGCAGACCTCCAAGGGCGAGAACGGCGAGATCCACCCCGGCGAGGTGGTGGAGGAAAAAATCTCCCTGTCCGAGCGCTTTGGCCTGTGGGTCAGCTTCTACCCCTTCAGCCAGGACGAATACCTGCGCGTGGTGGCGCAGTGGCTCTCCAGCCTGGGGCTGGACGCCGCGCAGATCGCTGCTGCCCAGGCCGAAGCCCTGGTCTGGGCGCTGGAGCGCGGCTCGCGCAGCGGCCGCGTGGCCCAGCAGTTCGCCCGCGACTACGCAGGCCGCAGCCAGGATGCCGATCGGGCTGCCGTTGCCCGCCCCCGTATCGACGACGTGCAAGGACTGAGCGATGGCGCAGAAATCTGACGGCACCGTGGCCGCCGCGCCACGGGTGGAAGTGGCCGTGGGCGTGCTCGTCCGCGAGAGCGACGGCGCCTTGCTGCTCACCAGCCGCCCGGCAGGCAAGGCGCGGGCGGGCTGGTGGGAGTTTCCCGGCGGCAAGCTCGAAGCCGGGGAAACCGTCGAACAGGCCCTGCGCCGCGAGTTGCAGGAAGAGATCGGCATCACCATCGAAAACTGCCTGCCCTGGCAGGTGACCGAGCACGACTACTCCCACGCCCAGGTGCGCCTGCACTGGTGCAAGGTCACGCGCTGGCAGGGCGAGCTGGTGATGCGCGAAGGCCAGGACATGGCCTGGCAGCAATTGCCGCTGGAGGTGCGCCCGGTGCTGGAAGGGGCGCTGCCTGCCTTGCAGTGGCTCTCGGACGAACGCGGGCTGGCGTTCGATGCCGGCGTGTACGCCGTAGCTGCCGTGGATAGCGTCCACGGCGCTTGACTCCCCCATGACGACGACACAAGCCGCGCCGCAGGGCGGCGGCCAGCACGCCGCATGGCTGGGCGTGCTGGCGCTGACCCTGGGGGCGTTCATCTTCAACACCAGCGAATTCGTGCCCGTGGGCCTGCTGGGCAGCATCGGCCACAGCTTTGCCATGCGGCCCGAGCAGGTCGGGCTGATGCTGACGCTGTACGCCTGGCTGGTGGCGCTGGCCTCCCTGCCGCTGATGCTGGCCACCCGCGCCTGGGAGCGCCGCCGCCTGCTGCTGTGGGTGTTCGCCCTGTTCGTGGTGTGCCAGGCGCTGACCGGGCTGGCGGGCAGCTTCACGGTGCTGGTGCTGGCCCGCCTGGGCGTGGCGCTGGCGCACGCGGTGTTCTGGTCGATCACCGCCTCCCTGGTGGTGCGGGTGGCGCCCGAGGGCAAGAAGGCCCAGGCGCTGGGCCTGCTGGCCACCGGCACCACGCTGGCAATGGTGCTGGGCGTGCCCCTGGGCCGGATCGTGGGCGACGCGCTGGGCTGGCGCAACAGCTTCTGGCTGATCGGCGTGGTTGCCGTGCTGGTCGCCCTGGTGCTGGCCCGCAGCCTGCCGCGCCTGCCCAGCGAGAATTCCGGCAGCCTGTCCAGCGTCCCCGTGCTGCTGCGCCGCCCGGCGCTGATGGCGGTGTTCGGCCTGCAGGTGCTGGTGGTGACGGCGCAATTCATCATGTACAGCTACATCGAACCCTGGGTGCAGACGCAGGCCGGGCATAGCCCCCAGGTGACGACGGCGGTGCTGCTGCTGTTCGGCGCGTGCGGCATGTTGGGCAGCGTGCTGTTCAGCCGCTGGGGGCTGAAGGTGCCGCTGCGCTTTCTGACCATCGCCCTGGCCACCCTGGCGCTGTGCCTGGGCCTGCTGCCCGTGGCCGGGCAGGCGCCTTGGAGCCTGTACGCGCTGACGGTGGTCTGGGGCGCAGCGGTCATGGCCGTGGTGCTGCCCATGCAGGCGCAGGTGCTGCACCTGAGCCGCGATGCCACGGATGTGGGCATGGCGATTTTTTCCGGCGTCTTCAACCTCGCCATCGGCGCGGGGGCCTTGCTGGGCAGCCAGATCGGCCAGCACGCCGGGCTGGGGTCTCTCAGCAGCAGCGCTGCGGCCCTGGCCTTCCTGGCGCTGGTCTGGACGCTGTGGGCGCAGCGGCGCTGGCAGATGATGGCGCAGTAGCCGCGGCGGCGTCAGTTTTTCGGCAGGCTGGGCGCGTCGATGAAGTCGTCCAGCCGCAGCCCTTTCTCGGCCAGCAGCGCCTCCAGCACCGGGCGCAGCCGCCCCAGGCTGGCGGCCACGGTGTCGCGCACGGTATCGACGATGACCTGGGTGCTGCGCTCGATCTCGATGTTCACCGCATCGCCCACGCGCTTGTCCTCGAACACCGTGGCGCGGCGGGTTTCGGGGATGAGCCAGACCTCGAACCAGCCCGCCTGCCGGTCGGCCTCGGACACCGTGAGGCTGGCGCCGTTGATGGCGATATAGCCTTTGGCAAACACATAGGGGGCCAGCGCGGCGGGCAGGCCGAAGCGGATTTTGTAGTTCGTCTCGGTCGGCACGATGTCCAGCAACTGCGCCGTGCCGTCGACGTGGCCCGAGAGGATGTGCCCGCCCACCTCCGCCCCTTCCCTGGCGGCACGCTCCACGTTCACCCGCTGGCCGGTGGCGTAGCTGCCCAGGGTGGTGATGGCCAGGCTGTGTTGCATCACGTCGAAGCGGGCGCGGGTGGGTGAGAGGATGTCCGTCACCGTCAGGCATACGCCGTCGGTGGCGACGCTGGCGCCGATGGCCAGATCCTGGCAGAAGCCTGCGGGAAATTCCAGGGTGAAGGTGCGCAGGCCGGGGCGCTCCTGCAAATCCGCAATGGTGGCGACGGCCTGGACGATGCCGGTAAACATGGATGGATCGGTGCTTTCTTTTCAGGTTGATAGCTTGCTCCGCAGATAAACAAAGGGTTTCAGATAGTTTTCTATCTGAAACCCTTTGCAATCAAGCGGTGGAAGCTATGGTTATCTATAAGAACGTGAACAGGTTCTAAGCTTTGGCTGCTGCCGTGCGGCGGGCGTTCAGGATGTTAAAGCCAAACCCGGCCAGCACGATGACCAGCATCACCACCTGGGCGGTCAGGGTTTCCGCCGTCGGGTAGGTACCCAGCCATTCCATGCGCGGGCCGTTGACCGGGGTGGCGGAGAACCAACCGGCTTCCTGCAAGGCCGATGCGCCCTTGCCGATCAGCACCACGGCCAGTACGCCCACTAGGATGGAGGTGGCGCTGAAGAACTTGCCGATCGGCATCCGGGCGCTGGTCTTCAGCAGCACCCAGGCAATCACGGCCAGCACCGCAGTGGCGACCAGGCCGCCGCCCGCCAGGGCGTTGTAGTGCCCATCGGCGGCCAGGGCGGTGTAGAACAGCACGGTTTCAAACACCTCGCGGTACACGGCGATGAAGGACAGCAGGAACAGCCCCCACAGCGAGCCTTTGCTCAGCGCGTGCTGGAGCTTGCCGTCCAGGTACTCCTGCCAGCGGTTGGCGCTGCTCTTGCTGTGCATCCACAGGCCGACACTGAGCAGGATCACCGCCGCCAGGATGGAGCCGATGCCTTCGGTCAGCTCCCGGCTGGCACCGCTGACTTCCACCATATAGGTGGCGACGATCCACGTCAGCCCGCCTGCCACCAGGGCGCTGATCCAGCCGGCATGGACATAGCCCAGCGCATCGGTGCGCTTGGCGCGGCGCAGCAGGGCAATGGTGCCGATGACGATGAGCATCGCCTCCAGCCCTTCGCGCAGCAGGATGGTGAAGGCGCCCAGGAAGGTGGCCGTAGTGTCGTTGGCGCCGTCCTGCAGCAGGGTATCGACCTTTTGCAATTGTGCTTCCAGGTGCCCGGCAGCGGCTTCCGCCCCGGGGATGTCCTGTTTCGTGATCGCGGCGCGGTATTGCAGCATGGCGGCCTCCACGGCCACCATCAGCGCTTTGTCGCGGGCGGCTACGGCAGGCTCCAGCGGTTCGAAGCCATCCAGGTAGGCCGACAGGCCCAGGCGCATCGCCGCAGTGTTGTCGCCGCTGCGCAGGGCAGCCAGGCTTTCCTGCAGGCGCAGGCGCGACAGGGCGGTGCCCGTGGGTTTGCCCACGTTGATGGCCTCCGGATGCTGGCGCAGGTAGGCCAGGGTGGCACGGCCATCGGCCTGCGGCAGCACTTTTTGCAGGCTGGCCGGGGTGGCGGTGGTCAGGGCGCCCATCTCGGCAAAATGGCTGCGCAGTTGCGCATCCTGCTGCCACTGCTGCTGGCCTTGTGCGGTCAGCTCCGGGTCATACGACAGGGTGCCGGAGAAAAACGCCAGCGCCCAGCGGTCTTCTTCCGACAGGCTGCCGTAGCTGACCATGGAGGTGCCTTCGACCCCTTGCGTAATCACCTGGTAGAGCGCCGCCAGACTGCGGGCATCGGCCCGCTCGGCATCGGTAAAGGCAATCGGCGCGGGCTCCAGGCCCTGTGCAGCGGGGCCGTCAGCCGCGCCACTGGCGCCGTGGCAACTGGCGCAGTGCTCGGCATAAAGCTGGGCACCTCGGGCCAGGTTCGGCTCGAAGGCGGGAGCCATGGGGAAGGGATAGGCCTGGGCCAGGGCATCGGCGGCGCTGTGTGCCAGCTCGGCCACCAGGGCGGCATCCGCCTTGTTTTCCACAGCCTGGCGCAGTTGCGTGATGGTGTCGGCAATCGCCGCCTGCCCGGCGTGTGCCGGCAAGGCGGTGATCTGCCGTTGTGCGGTGGCGGTGAAGTCGAGCATTTCGGCGTACTCGCCTTCGTCGGCAATCGCCCCGTCCTCGACGGCACCGCTGTAATCAACGGCCACGTAATCCAGCAATTGCCACAGCTGGCGGGACTGCGCCGAGGCCGATTCCTCGGCCCAGGCGGCCGGTCCGGCCAATCCTACCCAACACCCCAGTACGGCCAGCAGCCACCAAAATTTACGTTGCATAATAAGCTCTTAATGAATGCGAATCGTTTTTGATTCTACCCGAGCTTATGGATATCCCGTACTTTGGCCTTGCAACGTACTCTTGATTGCAGGAGCACGGCCTGCAAAAGGGACACGGGGTTTGTCAAGCGGCCACGGCTGCGGCGTTCTGGGCAGTTTCGATGCGGGGATAGAAATCGCGGTTTTCCCGCTGCATCCGTTCGTACACGCGCTTGAGTACGGTGTTGGCATCGTTGCGAAAGCCGGTGGGGTCGCTGCGCAGACGCTCGGCAGTGTTCCAGCGGCGAGCGAAACCGTCGAATGCCTGGGCGATCGGCCCCATATCTTCCTGGAACTGTTGCCCCAGGCGGGCCAGCGCGGCGTCGCCGCTACGCTGCAGGGCGGGGTACAGGGCCTTGTCCTCGACCGCCAGGTGCAGCTTGATGAGGGAGCTGAAATTGATGATGCCCTGGGCAATCGCCTGGGCATTGGTTTCGACGCCCGCGTGGGTGAGTGTGCGCAACTGGTCGATGCGCGAGAGGATGTCTACGTGCTGGTGCTTGAATTTGTCGATGTTCATACAGGTAACTCCAGAGGGGGATGGATGGAAAAAATGAACCAGGAAGAGTGCGGTTGTTAAAACATTTATTTTTTATTCATCTTATAGAGGTTCGCTTCTTTGCCGGCTTGTTACTTTTTGTACCTGGATGTGCAGTGTGGGAAACATCGCCAGTGTTAGATGCAGATCAAAAGATTCATATAGAATAAATCTTATTATTCCCAGTTCCTGCCCAGCGCTTTGCCGTCGGCAGATGCTTATGCCACAGCCCTCGCCGAACCCCTCGTCCCGTCCCCCGCAAGTACCTCCGGCCCTGGTGGGCTGGCCGTTGCTGCGCCTGGGCTTCCGCCCTTTTTACCTGCTCACTGCCCTGCTGGCCTGTCTGTCGGTGCCGGTGTGGGTGGCCGCGTTTCTAGGCTATATGCCTTTGCAATTACCCATGTCCGCCCTGCTGTGGCACGGGCATGAAATGCTGTTTGGCTTTGCCGCAGGCGTGGTCGCAGGTTTTCTGCTTACGGCGGTACGGGCCTGGACCGGGCTGAACACTGCCCGTGGGCCTTTGCTGGCCGTTCTGGCCCTGTTATGGCTGGCCGCGCGGGTGGCTGCGCTGTGCGCTCCGTATGCCGTGTTTGCCGTGATCGACATGCTGTTCCTGCCTGCGGTGGCCGTCGTCCTGCTGCGGGTGCTGTTGCAGGCGGGCAACAAGCGCAACATCCCGCTCATTTCCCTTTTGTTGCTGATGAGTGTGGCCAATCTGTGCTTCCACCTCATTGAGCTGCAGGTCATCGCGCTGGATCCGCTGCTCCCCCTGTATGCCGAACTGGCGCTGATTGTGATGGTTGTCTCGGTCATGACCGGGCGCGTCGTGCCCATGTTCACGCGTAACGTCACTCCGGGGTTGGTGATCAACACGTCACGCCGCTTCGAGCTGGGTTTGCTGGCTGCTACAGCTATCGCGTTGCTGTTGTGGGTGGGCTCGGCGCCGACTGTGCTGGTCGTGGCGGCCTGTGCCGTTGCGGCCCTCCTGCACGCCATTCGCCTGTACCGCTGGAGCCCCTGGGTTACGCTCAAGCGCCCGATCCTGTGGGTGCTGCATCTCTCGTATGCCTGGATGCCGATCGGTTTTGCCATGCTGGCTGGCGCCCGGCTGGGTTGGCTGGGCCAGACTTTCGCCGTCCATGCCCTGACGGTGGGGGTGATTGGCGGCTTGATTATCGGCATGGTCACCCGCACCGCCCGGGGCCATACGGGGCGTCCCCTGCAGGCCACGCGCGGTGAAACCATTGCCTACGCGCTGGTGCTGCTGGCCACCGTCGTAAGGGTTGTGTTGCCGGTGATGACGCCCCAGCTCTACCCGCGTGCCCTGGAAATTTCCGCCACCTTCTGGGCGCTGGCCTTTGCCATTTACCTGGTGATTTACACCCCGTGGCTGTTCCGTTCGCGCCTGGACGGCAAGGACGGCTAAGACCGCCCTGCCTACCTTCACCACATTTCGTCCCCCGACCGCTCTTTTTGAAAGGCTTTCCCATGAGCACTGTGATCGATGTCCGCGCCATTGAGCCGCGTCTGCGCCATGCCCAGATTTTTGGCCAGTTTGATGCCCTGACCACGGGTGAATCCATCACCATCGTGAACGACCATGATCCTGTCCCCCTGCGCTTTCAGCTCGAATCACGTACTCCTGGCCAGGTGCAATGGGCATATGACCAGGCTGGGCCTGATCTGTGGCGTGTCGTGATCACCAGAACCGAAGGTGCCGCCGAAGACCCGCACGCCAACGGCGGCTGCTGCTCCGGCGGCGCGTGCGGCGGCTGACAGCGGCCTCACTTCACCTCTTTTTGCACCAGCCCCACAGGGCGGACGTCGGTCCCCTTGTGGGGCTGCGTCATTGGTGCCACGGCAGCCCCCGGTAGCGCCAGCCATTGACGTGCCCGCGCTGGCCGTTGGTGTCCAGATCGCCCTCGAACCCTTCCAGGATGCTGAATGCTTGCAGTCCCAACTGCGTGGCCTGCTGCGCTGCTGCAACCGAACGGACACCGCTGCGGCACAGCAGCACGACCTTGCCGCCTGTCGGCACCGCCGCCCGCAATTGCGCATCGAAATCTGCATTCATCTGCATTTGCGGCCATTGCTTCCAAGCCACCGGCACTGCGCCGGGCACCTGTCCGACCCAGGCACGCTCGGCATCGGTGCGCACATCCACCAGCACGGCCTGGCCGGTTTGCACCCAGTGCCAGGCCAGGGCAGGGGGGATGTCGCCGGCATAGCCGCTGGCGGGCATGACGGTGCCCAGGTTGTCTGCATCACGCATCACAAGCTCACTTTCCTGAAAGAAACAGGGCATTATTCTTGCCCATGCTCTGGACCGAATTTTCCGCCCTGCTGCTCCTGGCCACGGCCATGAGCTTCACCCCCGGCCCCAATACCACCTTGGCGACTGCCATGGCGGCCAATGCCGGGCTGCGTCGCAGCCTGCGCTTTGTGCTGGCCGTGCCGGTGGGGTGGTGCCTGCTTTTGCTGCTGTGCGCGGCTGGCGTGGGGGCACTGGTGACGCAAATTCCCGCGCTGCGCTGGGCCATTCAAATGTTGGGTTGCGGTTACCTGCTGTGGCTCGCCTGGCGTCTGGCCGGTAGCCGTCAACTGGTGCAGACGCGCAAGGATTTGCTGCACGTTGGCTTTGGCCAGGGCGTGCTGCTGCAGTTCGTGAACATCAAGGCATGGTTTTTGGCGTTGTCCATCATCGCCGGGTGGGTCGTGGGGCAGCCCAATGTGCTGCAGCGCCTGGGCATCGTCGTGCCGGTAATGGTGGTTTTTGCCTTTGGCAGCAACCTCGCCTACGCTTGCGTTGGGGCGGCTCTACGCCATTGGTTAGCCCAAGGGGCGCGTTTGCTATGGTTCAATCGCTGCATGGCCGCGTTGCTGGTGGCTACGGCGTTGTGGATGCTCAAGGTCTGAAACAGACCCCTGGGTTTGTGCCATAGGCATCAAGGGCAGATGTGCCGACAATGGCCGCTTTTCGGAGCAGGCCAGCCTTGCCACCAGCGGCTGCCCCCTGTTGAAAATTTTCTGTCCGGGTGATCCCCGGCTTTTTCTCTGAGAGAACCATCATGACCCAATGGACGCTGGCAGGACGTGCTGCCAAGATGAACTCGTCGGCCATCCGCGAAATCCTCAAACTCACCGACCGCCCCGGCATCATCAGCATGGCTGGCGGCTTGCCTTCCCCCAAAACTTTCCCCATCGGCGCTTTCCAGGCTGCGTGCAACACCGTGCTGCAGCGCGACGGCAGTGCCGCCCTGCAGTATTCCACCACCGAAGGTCTGCCCGCGTTGCGTCAGGCCGTGGCTGATTTTCTGCCCTGGGATGTCGATCCGGAGCAGGTGCTCATCGTCAGCGGGTCGCAGCAGGCACTGGACCTGATCGGCAAAATCTTTCTGGACAAAGACAGCCGCCTGCTGGTCGAACGCCCCACCTACCTGGGTGCCCTGCAGGCCTTCACTCCCATGGAGCCGGTTGCCGTCGGCGTCGATAGCGACGACGAAGGGATGCTGGTCGAAGACTTCGCCGTCAAGGTCGGCACCGGTGCGGACAAGGCCCGCTTTGCCTACGTGCTGCCCAACTTCCAGAACCCCACGGGGCGGACCATGAGCGAGCAACGCCGTCAGGCCCTGGTCGACAAGGCACGGGAGCTGGACATCCCCCTCGTCGAAGACAACCCCTACGGCGACCTGCGTTTTGAAGGTGAGTCTCCCTTGCCCCTGGCAGCTCGCAATCCCGAGGGCGTGCTCTACATGGGCTCGTTCTCCAAAGTGCTGGCCCCCGGGCTGCGGCTGGGCTTCCTGGTTGCCCCCAAATCGGTCTACGGCAAGCTGGTGCAGGCCAAGCAGGCGGCCGACCTGCACACCCCCAGTTTCAACCAGCGCGTGGTTGCCGAGGTCATGAAAGACGGCTTTCTGCAGCAGCACATCCCCACCATCCGCACGCTCTACAAAGACCAGCGCGATGCCATGCTGGCCGCACTGGACAAGGAAATGGCCGGGCTGGATGTCCGCTGGACGCGCCCTGTCGGCGGCATGTTCCTGTGGGTGCAACTGCCCGAAGGCATGGATGCGCAAAAGCTCCTGCCGCTGGCCGTGGAACGCGGCATGGCCTTTGTGCCTGGTGCCCCTTTCTTCCCGGGCAATCCGCAGCACAACTGCCTGCGCCTGTCGTATGTGACGGTGCCGCCGGCACAAATTGCCCAGGGCATTGCTGCCTTGGCGGTGGCCATCCAGGCCTATCCGCAAGAAGCCGCGCAGGGGTAAGCAGCCCGGGGAAACTGGCTCATGGCTGTCTGTTGCGGTAGTGCAACACAAAACACCCTTTTTGGCCCCTGCGGGGGCCGTTTTCTTTACGGCGGCGGGGGTTCTCTGGTGCAATAGCTCCAACTTCCCGAAAAGGAGGTTGGCGCGGCCGAAAGGCCGCCTTTTTTGGCGGTACACACTGCGCCCTCTGTCAAACCTTGGAGTAATTGCAATGAAAAAATCCCTGATCGCCCTGGCCGTGCTGGCTGCTTCCGGCGCTGCTATGGCCCAATCTTCTGTAACCCTGTATGGCGTGCTGGATACCGGCGTGTCCTACTTCAAGGGTGATGATTCCGTGTACGGCCTGACCAAAACCGGCGGTAACACCAACAGCCGTCTGGGTTTCCGCGGTGTGGAAGACCTGGGCAATGGCCTGAAAGCTACTTTCAACCTGGAAGGTGGCATGAACGTTGATGACGGTACCGGCTACCTGGGCGCAGGCGGAGCTAACGATACCGGCTTCCAATTCCGCCGTACCTCGACCGTGGGCTTGGCTGGCAACTTCGGTGAAGTGCGCTTTGGTCGCATGCTGACCTCTTCGTACCTGGCTGTGAGCCGCTACGATGCTTTCGGCGATACCGGCGCTGGTGGTTCGTTGGCTTGGAATGCTAACCAAACTGGTTACGCTCCCCGTGCCGAGAACGCTATTTCGTTCACTTCGGCTAACTACAACGGCTTTAAGTTCGGTGTTGAATATGGTTTTGGTGAGCAGAAAAAAGCCAGCGATCGCCGCTACATCGGCATCGGTGCTACCTATGACAACGGCCCTCTGAGCCTGGGTCTGGGTTTTGATCGCTTGAACGGCGATACTGCTGACAATACAGCCTGGGATCTGAATCAGACTACTTGGCAACTGGGTGGTGCTTACAACTTTGGCGTGGCCAAGTTGATGGGCTTCTACAAGCAGAGCAAAGACAAAGAAACTGGTCTGAATGCCGGTAACGATAGCTTGAAGCTGAAGACCTTCGGTTTGGGCGTGACCGCTCCTGTGGGTGCTGCTGGTGAAGTGCGTGCTTCGTACAACCACTACCGTGCTTCGGCAGATATTACGGGCCTGAATACCCCCACCTTGAAAGCCAACCAACTGTCCCTGGGTTACGTGCACAATCTGTCCAAGCGCACGGCTCTGTACGGTACCTACGCCTACATGAAAAACAGCAACAAGACCATTGCTGGTCAGAAAGTCAACTTGGATCTGCGCCTGAACGGTGCCATGCCTGGTGCTGGTCTGTCGAACAGCGGCGCTCAGCACGGCCTGCAAGCCGGCATCCGCCACGCTTTCTAATCTGATGCTGGGCTTGCCCCGGAACAGTTGAAGCAAAGTGCAAAAACCAGCCCCCAGGGGCTGGTTTTTTTACGCCCGTCATTCCCGTACGCTCCACTGCCATCCTCGCGCAGGCTGGGGATCCAGCAACCGCGCATTCCAAGAGCACGGCAGTGGCGGCGTAAAGGCCGTTACTGGACACCCGCCTGCGCGGGTGTGACGGGGGAAAGAGCGGGGGGGGGTGAAAGGTCGTGTGGATAGGATAAAGAACGCAGGTGTGGTGGGGGCGAGGCGGGCTTCTACAATGCCCGGCTTATGGAACACTTTTTCAACACGGCTGGCCCGACCAAGCCGGACTTGCACTATCTCCTTGATCCTCTGCAACGCCTGGATTGGTCAGAGATCGGGCACCTGATCGACACCCAGCGCTACTTCGTGCTGCACGCCCCGCGCCAGACGGGCAAGACGACCACGCTGCTGGCGATGATGAAAGCGCTGAACGAGGGCGGGCGCTATGCCTGCGCCTACGCCAATATCGAAGGGGCGCAGGCGGCACGCGGCGATGAGACGCAGGGCATTCCGGCCGCTTGCGATGCCATTGCCAGCGCCATCCGCATCTATTTGAAAGACGATGGCCCCAAGCAGTGGTTGGGGCAGAACTTGCATCAACCGGCGCAGAACCTGCTGTCGGATTTGCTGGCGTATTGGACACAGCACAGCACGAAACCCACGGTGCTGCTGCTCGACGAAGTCGATGCCCTGGTGGGCGATACCCTCATCTCCCTGCTGCGCCAGATTCGTGCCGGCTATGCCCAGCGGCCCGAGTTCTTCCCCCAATCCATCGTGCTGTGCGGCGTGCGTGATGTGCGTGACTACCGTATGTACCAGGACGGGGCCGAGGTCATTACCGGCGGCAGCGCCTTCAACATCAAGGCCAAGTCTTTGCGCATGGGCAACTTCACCCGGGAAGAAACCCAGGCACTGTGG
>CABIIJ010000036.1 GCA_902175065.1 uncultured Comamonas sp.
ACGGGGGACTTAGCGCCCGGCGTTGGCGTCGGCGACGGTCAGCGCGGTCATGTTCACGATGCGGCGCACGGTGGCGCTGGGGGTCAGGATGTGCACCGGCTGGCCGGCGCCGAGCAGCACCGGGCCGATGGCGATGCCGCCGCCGGCGGCCTGCTTGAGCAGGTTGTAGCTGATGTTGGCGGCGTCGATGTTGGGCAGCACCAGCAGGTTGGCGTCGCCTTCCAGCGTGCTGCGCGGCATCAGTTCCAGGCGGGCTTCGCCGTCCAGGGCGACGTCGCCGTGCATTTCGCCATCCACTTCCAGCCATGGCGCCTGCACGCGCAGCAGTTCCAGGGTCTGGCGCATTTTGACGGCGCTGGGCTGGTTGCTGGAGCCGAAGTTGCTGTGCGAGAGCAGGGCCACTTTCGGCTTGATGCCGAAGCGCTTGATTTCCTCGGCGGCCATGATGGTGATTTCGGCCAGCTGCTCGGCGCTGGGGTCGTAATTGACGTGGGTGTCGACGATGAACACCTGGCGCTCGGGCAGCAGCAGGCAGTTCATGCAGGCGTAGGTCAGGGTGCCGGGGCGCCGGCCGATCACCTGGTCGATGTAGTTCAGGTGCAGGGCGGTGCTGCCCCAGGTGCCGCAGATCAGGCCGTCCACCTCGCCCTTGTGCAGCAGCATGGTGCCGATCAGGGTCAGGCGGCGGCGCATTTCGATCTTGGCCATCGGCTCGGTGATGCCCTTGCGCTCGGTCATCCGGTGGTAGGTCTGCCAGAAGTCGTGGTAGCGCTCGTCGTGCTCGACGTTGACGATGTCATAGTCGCGCCCTTCCTGCAGGCGCAGGCCGAATTTCTCGACGCGCTGGGCAATGACCTGCGGGCGGCCGATCAGCGTGGGGCGGGCGATGCGCTCGTCCACCACGATCTGTGCGGCACGCAGCACGCGCTCTTCCTCGCCCTCGGCGTAGGCCACGCGCTTCTTGGTGGCGGCCTTGGCGGTCATGACGATGGGTTTCATCATGGTGCCGGAGGCGTAGACGAAGGTCTTGAGCTGTTCGCGGTAGGCGGCCATGTCGGCAATCGGGCGCAGGGCCACGCCGCCATCGGCAGCGGCCTGGGCCACGGCGGGGGCGACGATGAGCATCAGGCGCGGGTCGAACGGTTTGGGGATGAGGTATTCCGGCCCGAAGGACAGCGGCTGGCCGACGTAGGCGGCGGCGACTTCCTCGCTCTGCTCGGCCTGGGCCAGATCGGCGATGGCGTGGACGGCGGCCACTTCCATCTCCTTGGTGACGGTGGTGGCCCCGCAGTCCAGTGCGCCCCGGAAGATATAGGGGAAGCACAGGACGTTGTTCACCTGGTTGGGGTAGTCGGTGCGGCCCGTGGCGATGATGGCGTCGTCACGCACGGCCTTGACGTCCTCGGGCAGGATTTCCGGGTTGGGGTTGGCCAGGGCGAAGATGATGGGCGTGGCGGCCATCTTGGCGACCATGTCCTTTTTCAGCACGTTGCCTGCGGACAGGCCCAGGAAGGCATCCGCGCCCTCGATCACCTGGCCCAGGGTGCGCAGCTCGGTTTTCTGGGCGAACAGGGCCTTGTCCTCGTCCATCAGCTCGGTGCGGCCTTCGTAGACCACGCCGGCCAGGTCGGTGACGAAGACGTTTTCGCGCTTCAGGCCCAGCACCACGAGCAGGTTCAGGCAGGCCAGGGCGGCGGCGCCCGCGCCGGAGGCGACCAGCTTGACTTCGTCGATCTTCTTGCCCGCCACTTTCAGGGCGTTGACCATGGCGGCGGCCACGGTGATGGCGGTGCCGTGCTGGTCGTCGTGGAAGACGGGGATGTTCAGGCGCTTGCGCAGCTCACGCTCGACGTAGAAGCAGTCGGGCGCCTTGATGTCTTCGAGGTTGATGGCGCCGAAGGTCGGCTCCAGCGCGGCGATGACTTCGACCAGCTTTTGCGGGTCTTTCTCGTCGATCTCGATGTCGAACACGTCCACCCCGGCGAACTTCTTGAACAGCACGCCCTTGCCCTCCATCACCGGCTTGGAGGCCAGCGCACCGATGTCGCCCAGGCCGAGCACGGCGGTGCCGTTGGAGATCACGCCGACCAGGTTGCCCCGGCTGGTGTATTTGAAGGCGGCGGTGGGGTCCTTGACGATTTCCTCGCAGGGCGCGGCCACGCCGGGCGAGTAGGCCAGCGCCAGGTCGTGCTGGTTGCCCATCGGCTTGGTGGCGGCGATGGCGATCTTGCCGGGCTTGGGAAACTGGTGGTACTCCAGCGCCGACTGGCGCAGCAGCGCTTTTTTATCGATCAGGGCCGGGGAGGGGGTGTTCTGAGGCATGGCAGGCGGAGCGTGAAGCAGAGCCTGCGACCGCGCGATGCGGGCGCAGGCGGTTTGTGTCAAAGGAAGCGGGCATTGTAGGCCGCTGCCCCGGCCTGCCTGCTGCCCCTGTAGTTGGCCCCTGGGTCAAACAGACTAACTTTCAGGTATGCAATATGGGTATACATATAAAAGGGAGCTGTTTCCACTTTGTTTATGCTGTTTTTATGGTCTTTTCATCATTTGTTTCCCACTGATTCAGTGGGAGATGCTCCTGTTTTTTGCGGTCCCAGAGTTTTTCATGGACGAAAAAGAACAGCATCTGCACGGTCGGCTCCAGCAGGCTCAGGGTCATGGCCACCCACAGGTTGCCCGTCACGGCATACGCCACGCCGATGGCCACGGTGATGTGCAGGCAGTAGTAGCTCAAGGTTTTCAGCAGGGTGCGCTGGTGGCGGCGCAGCAGGGTGGTCAGGGCAGTCATGGCAATCTCCTCGGATGTTCTTATGATAATAATTCTTATTTGCGTTGTGTTCTGTTTTTCCTATCTGCAAAATCGGGAAATTCCATTACGCTTGGCAGCTTTGCTGATGGAGGTTTGTGACGGTCATGTCCGCTGTAATGTCTGCCCCCGTGAACCATTGGGCCATCCGGCCCCTGACGGCTGCCGATGTGGACAGCCTGCTGCACATCCAGACCCTGGCGTATGGCGCCCAGTTGCAGGAAAGCCGCGCCGTTTTTGCCCGGCGCCTGACGGCCAGCCACCAGTGCTCCCTGGGGGTGGAGCGCCCTGGCGAAGCCGGGCTGCTGGCGTATGCGGTGGCGTACTGGTCGGCGGTCGGCTGCATCACGGCGCTCGATGGCGACTTCGCGCCCCCGCCGCCGCTGGCCACCCCGGCGCTGTACCTGCACGACATCTCGGTGCTGCCGGCCCTGGCCGGGCAAAAGGTCGCCCACGCCCTGGTCGTGCGGCTGATGGAGCTGGCCCGCTCCCGTGCCGTGGCGCACATGGCCCTGGTGGCGGTACAAGGCTCCAGCCGGTTCTGGCAGCGGTACGGGTTTGCCGAGCAGAAAATCACCAGCCCCGCCGAGCAGCAGCACCTGGACAGCTATGGCCCCGGGGCGCTGTACATGACCCGCCGCCTGTAGCCGTCGGCGTGCGCCGCCGCGTAGTAATCGGCTAATACCCGTGCTGCCGGACGGGGGCAGACAATGGTTTTTTTGCCAACGAAGGAGACAGACATGGCCAGCAAGAAAATCCTGATGATCTGCGGTGACTACTGCGAAGACTACGAAACCATGGTGCCGTTCCAGACCCTGCTGGCCGTGGGCCACCGGGTCGATGCGGTCTGCCCCGGTAAAAAAGCGGGCGAGCAGATCAAGACCGCCATCCACGACTTTGAAGGCGCCCAGACCTACAGCGAAAAGCCCGGCCACAATTTCACGCTGAACGCCACGTTTGCCGACATCGACCCGGCCGACTACGACGCCCTGGTCATCCCCGGTGGCCGTGGCCCCGAATACCTGCGCAATGACGAAACCGTGTGCGCCGCCGTGCGTCACTTCTTCGACGCCGACAAGCCCGTGGCTGCCATCTGCCACGGCGCCCAGCTGCTGGCCGGGGCCGGGGTGCTGCAAGGCCGCGCCTGCTCGGCCTACCCGGCCTGTCGTGCGGAAGTGATTCTGGGCGGCGGCAGCTATGTGGACATCCCGGTCGATCAGGCGCACACCCAGGGCAACCTGGTCAGCGCCCCGGCCTGGCCCGCCCACCCGGCCTGGATGGCGCAGTTCCTGAAACTGCTGGGCACGCAGATCACGCTGTAACCGGCCCGCGCACCAAGGTTTGACAAACCCCGGGGCAAGTGGCCACCATCGCCGCCTGCCTTGTCTGGTTTGGAATGCCGTTATGTGCCAAGTCTTCATCAGCGCCGACCCGGCGCTTTACAGCTCCCGTACCCGGTCGCTGCGCCTGCATGGGGTGGCGACGAGCATCCGTCTGGAGAACCTGTTCTGGGATGTGCTGGAAAAAATCGCCGTCCGCGACGGTTACACCGTGCCCCAGTTATGCACCACGCTGTACGACGAGTTGCTGCGCGAGCGCTCGGCGGAGCCGACCAATTTCACCTCGTTCCTGCGCGTGTGCTGTATGCGCTACCTGGCGCTGCAGCTCGACGGGCAGATTCCGCAGGACGTGCGCATTCCCATCCGTTCCATCGTGCCGGAATCCCGGCATCTTCATTCCTGAGAACTTGTTCGCGATCTTTTCATGGTGCCCGTTGCCCCGCCAAGGCGGCAGGTGCAAGGCGCAAACCGCAGTCGCCCTGGTGGGGCGGCGAGGATTTGCAACGCAGCAGATGCTGTCTTGGCGGGGCAACCCTTCGGGCAAGGCAGCAAAA
>CABIIJ010000037.1 GCA_902175065.1 uncultured Comamonas sp.
CAAGGAAATGGTCATGCCTGGCGACAACGTGTCGATCACCGTGAAGCTGATTGCGCCGATTGCTATGGAAGAAGGCCTGCGCTTTGCTATCCGCGAGGGTGGCCGCACTGTGGGCGCTGGCGTGGTTGCCAAGGTTATTGCCTGATTTCAGGGTTTAGGGGTATAGCTCAATTGGCAGAGCGTCGGTCTCCAAAACCGAAGGTTGTAGGTTCGATTCCTACTGCCCCTGCCACCACTTAAGTGGTAAGTACTCCAAGCCCGCCCCACTCGGCGGGCTTCGGTGTCTATAGGCTGCGTGAATGCGGCTGCAAAAGTTAAATATGGCTACATCGCAAGTTGAAACAGTAAGCTCCGGCGCAGATAAAGCAAAGCTGGCCGCTGCCATTCTTTTGGTGGTTGCGGCTATTGCTGGTTTCTATACCCTTTCCAAGCAAGGTGCCTTGGTGCAGTGGGGGGCGCTTTTGGTTGGGGTGGCCGCTGCGGTTGCAGTGTTCCTGATTTCCGAACCTGGAAAACAGCTGGTTGGCTTTTCCAAAGATTCGGTAAAAGAAGTCAAGAAGGTTGTTTGGCCGACACGCAAAGAGAGTGTGCAGATGACACTCTACGTTTTTGCGTTTGCCGTGGTCATGGCGCTATTTTTGTGGCTGACAGATAAAACGCTGGAATGGGTCTTGTACGACCTGGTCCTGGGATGGAGAGGCTAATGTCGGATGTAATTCAAGAGCCCCAAGAGGTCGGTGCCCCGGCGAATCCGGATATGCGCTGGTACATCGTCCATGCCTACTCTGGGATGGAAAAAGCCGTTGAGCGTAATATCACCGAACGGATTACGCGGGCCGGTATGCAGGACAAGTTTGGCCGCATCCTGGTGCCTACCGAAGAAGTCGTCGAGATGCGCAACGGCAAGCGCAAAACGACAGAGCGCCGTTTGTTTCCGGGCTACGTTTTTGTTGAAATGGTCATGGATGACGATACTTGGCACTTGGTCAAGCACACCAGCAAGGTGACTGGCTTTGTCGGTGGTGCCAAGAATCGTCCGGCACCGATCTCGGAAGCAGAGATTCAAAAAATCGTTGACCAGGTACAGGAAGGCTCGGACAAGCCTCGCCACAAAATCGAATTCATGGTTGGGGAACTGGTGCGTGTCAAGGAAGGACCGTTCACCGACTTCAATGGCACTGTCGAGGAAGTCAATTACGAGAAGAGCCGTTTGCGCGTTTCGGTGGCGATCTTTGGCCGTTCCACCCCTGTCGAGCTTGAATTTGCCCAGGTGGAAAAAACCTGACTTTCGGATCTTCTGCGTTAAATGAGCTTTGTTGGATCATTTGGCGTTGTTGGTTTGCACGTATTTCGGACTTGCGTGTTGAAAAAAAAGTCCTCACCCCGGGGAGCTTCTGGTGCACAGTGCGCCGGGGCGTTAACCCGTAAGGAGCTTTAATATGGCGAAAAAAATCGTCGGCTTCATCAAGCTGCAAGTGCCAGCTGGTAAGGCCAATCCCTCTCCTCCGATCGGTCCTGCGCTGGGTCAGCGCGGTCTGAACATCATGGAATTCTGCAAGGCGTTCAACGCCCAGACGCAGGGTGTCGAACCCGGTCTGCCGCTGCCTGTGGTGATCACTGCCTTTGCGGATAAAAGCTTTACCTTCGTCATCAAGTCGCCCCCGGCTGCTGTGCTGATCAAGAAGGCTGCCAAGCTGGACAAAGGTTCGGCCAATCCCTTGAAGGTCAAGGTTGGCAAGGTGACCCGTGAGCAACTGGAAGAAATTGCCAAGACCAAGCTCAAGGACATGACTGCTGCCGACATGGATGCTGCCGTGCGCACGCTGGCAGGCTCGGCTCGTTCGATGGGCGTGATTGTGGAGGGTGTGTGACATGGCCAAATTGACCAAAAAGCAAAAAGCCCTCCAGGGTAAAGTGGATGCAACCCGTCTGTATCCCTTCGCCGAAGCCGTGGCTTTGGTGAAAGAAGCTGCTACCGCCAAGTTCGATGAGTCCATTGACGTGGCCGTGCAACTGGGTGTGGATTCGCGCAAGTCGGATCAAGTCGTGCGTGGCGCTGTGGTGCTGCCCAACGGCACGGGCAAAACCACCCGTGTTGCCGTGTTCGCACAGGGCGCCAAGGCCGAAGAGGCCAAGGCCGCTGGTGCCGATATCGTTGGCATGGATGAGCTGGCAGCCATGGTCAAGGCTGGCGACATGCCTTTCGACGTGGTGATCGCTGCCCCCGATGCCATGCGCGTGGTCGGTACCCTGGGCCAGATCCTCGGCCCCCGTGGCCTGATGCCCAACCCCAAGGTGGGTACGGTGACGCCGGATGTGGCAACTGCAGTGAAAAACGCCAAGGCGGGTCAAGTGCAGTTCCGCGTGGACAAGGCTGGTATCGTGCACAGCACCATTGGCCGTCGTTCGTTTGATGATGCCAAGCTGCAGGGCAACCTGGTGGCGTTGATCGAAGCGCTGAACAAGGCAAAACCCGCAACCAGCAAAGGTTTGTACCTGCGCAAGGTGGCCCTTTCCTCCACCATGGGGGTGGGTGTTCGCGTGGATGCCCAGACCATCGCAGCGTAATTTGCTAGAATTCTCGGTTCTCTGAAAAGAGGGCTGAGTGTGGTGGGCTGCGCACGGGCTTTTCGTCGGTGTGCAGGCCATCCAAGACCGCTGGTGTGCCGGGGCAATCCGGCACTTAATGTTTGCGCCAGCGTAGATGGCGAACCCGCTGCAGATGGAATTTTCCTTCCACAGTTGGTCGCTGCAAACCCAAGAGCGCGTATGGACGATTTTTCGGAAATACGCATACGAAGGAGTAGACCTTGAGTCTGAATCGCAGTGAGAAAGAAGCGGTCATCAATGAAGTGACCAGCCTCGCCGCTAAAGCTCAAACGCTTGTGATCGCGGAATACCGCGGCATCACGGTCGCCGATATGACCAAACTGCGTGCCGATGCCCGCAGCAAGGGTGTGAGCCTGAGCGTGTTGAAAAACACCCTGGCCCGCCGTGCTGTGGCTGGCAGCCAGTTTGACGTGGTGGCCGAGCAGATGACCGGTCCGCTGGTCTATGGCTTCTCTGAAGACGCAGTGGCTGCCGCCAAGGTGGTGGCCGACTTCGCGAAAACCAACGACAAGCTGGTGATTCGCGGCGGTGCGTTTGCAGGCAAGGCCCTGGACGTCAATGGCGTGAAAGAGCTGGCAAACATCCCCTCCAAAGACGTGCTGCTGGCGCAACTGTGCGGCCTGCTCATGTCCCCCATCTCCCGCACCGCTGTGGTGCTGGGCGCTTTGGCGGCCAAAAAGGGCGAAGGCGAAACGGCTGCTGCTTAAAAGGCGCAGCGCAACTTATACCGACACTATTTGTTAGGAAATCAAAATGGCATTCGATAAAGACGCATTCTTGACCGCCCTGGACGGCATGACCGTTCTGGAACTGAACGACCTGGTCAAGGCAATTGAAGAGAAATTTGGCGTGAGCGCTGCCGCCATGGCCGCTCCTGCTGCTGCCGGCGCTGGTGCTGGCGCTGCTGCCGCTGAAGAGAAGACCGAGTTCGACGTTGTGCTGCAAGAAGCCGGCGCCAACAAAGTGGCCGTGATTAAAGCCGTGCGCGAAATCACCGGCCTGGGCCTGAAGGAAGCCAAAGACCTGGTCGATGGTGCTCCCAAGACCGTGAAGGAAGCCGCTCCCAAGGCTGACGCCGAAGCCGCTGTGAAGAAGCTGGTGGAAGCCGGTGCCAAGGCTGAACTCAAGTAATTGAGGTCTTTCTCCTGAGGCTGGAGTGCCCGCAAGGGCCTCCAGCCTTTGGTGCCTGTGCAGTTTGCGTTAGAGCACACCAGAAAAACCAGCGTGCTGGGTTTTCTCGTGTCTTCTGACAACCCGACAGCAGAAGATACCTTGGCTCGGGCGATGTGCAATGCATCGCCGTCCGCCATTGGTTGGTAGTGGCCAACCGCCAAGCCGGCAAAAGTAGCGTCCACTTTTGCCGGGCAGTGTCGCCCTAGACCCAGGACTCATGTCTTTGCCCGGAGATCTCATGGCCTATTCTTACACCGAACGCAAGCGGATTCGCAAAAGCTTCGGCAGCCGCGATAGCGTGCTCGCAGTGCCTTACCTGCTACAGATGCAAAAAGATGCGTACACCGCCTTTTTGCAAAAAGACGTAGCCCCCAAAAAACGTGCTGATGAGGGCCTGCAAGCCGCCTTCAATGCGGCGTTCCCGATCGTTTCGCACAACGGTTTCGTCGAGATGAAGTTTGTCGAGTACAACCTCGCCAAGCCCGCTTTCGACGTGCGCGAGTGCCAGACCCGTGGGCTGACCTTCTCGTCGGCCGTGCGTGCCAAGGTGCAACTGATCATTTACGACCGTGAATCCTCGACCAGCCAGAACAAGGTGGTCAAGGAGGTCAAGGAGCAAGAGGTCTACATGGGCGAAGTGCCCCTGATGACCGACAAAGGCTCCTTCATCGTGAACGGCACCGAACGCGTGATCGTCTCGCAGCTGCACCGTTCGCCCGGCGTATTCTTCGAGCACGACAAGGGCAAGACCCACAGTTCGGGCAAGCTGCTGTTCAGCGCCCGCATCATTCCCTACCGTGGCTCCTGGCTGGACTTCGAGTTCGACCCCAAGGACCTGCTGTACTTCCGCGTCGACCGTCGCCGCAAGATGCCGGTGTCGATTTTGCTCAAGGCCATTGGCATGAACCCCGAGCAGATCCTGGCGCACTTCTTCGTCAATGACAACTTCCGCCTGATGGATTCGGGTGCGCAGATGGAATTTGTCGCCGATCGCCTGAAAGGCGAAGTGGCCCGCTTCGACATCGCCGACAAGGCGGGCAAGGTCGTCGTCGCCAAGGACAAGCGCATCACTGCCCGCCACACGCGCGAGCTGGAACAATCGGGCACCAAGTTCATCAGCGTGCCGGAAGACTTCCTGCTGGGCCGCGTGCTGGCCAAGAACGTGGTCGATGCCGACACCGGGGAAATTCTGGCCAAGGCCAACGAAGAGCTGACCGAAACCCTGCTCAAGAAAATGCGCTCGGCCCACATCGTGGACGTGCAGTGCATCCATACCAACGAGCTGGACCAGGGCGCCTACATCTCGCAGACCCTGCGCACCGACGAAACCGTGGACGAAACGGCCGCCCGCGTGGCCATCTACCGCATGATGCGCCCTGGCGAGCCGCCCACCGAGGACGCCGTGCAGGCCCTGTTCCAGCGCCTGTTCTACAACCCGGACACCTACGACCTGTCGCGCGTGGGCCGCATGAAGTTCAACGCCCGCGTGGGCCGTGACGAATCCACGGGCGCCATGGTGCTGTCCAACGAGGACATCCTGGCTGTCGTGAAAATCCTGGTGGACCTGCGCAACGGCAAGGGCCAGGTCGATGACATCGACCACCTGGGCAACCGCCGCGTGCGCTGCGTGGGCGAACTGGCCGAAAACCAGTACCGCACCGGTCTGGCCCGTATCGAGAAGGCCGTGAAGGAGCGTCTGGGCCAGGCCGAGCAAGAGCCGCTGATGCCGCACGACCTGATCAACTCCAAGCCGATTTCTGCTGCGCTGAAAGAGTTCTTCGGCGCCTCGCAGCTCTCGCAGTTCATGGACCAGACCAATCCGCTGGCCGAGATCACGCACAAGCGCCGCGTTTCGGCCCTGGGCCCGGGCGGTCTGACCCGCGAGCGTGCCGGCTTCGAGGTGCGCGACGTGCACGTCACCCACTATGGCCGCGTCTGCCCGATCGAAACGCCGGAAGGCCCGAACATCGGCCTGATCAACTCGCTGTCGCTGTACGCCCGCTTGAACGAGTACGGCTTCATCGAGACGCCGTACCGCCGCGTGGTCGATGGCAAGGTGACGATGGAGATCGACTACCTGTCCGCCATCGAGGAAGGCAAATACATCATCGCCCAGGCCAACGCCGAGCTGGACGCCGAAGGCCGCCTGGTGGGCGACCTGGTGTCGGCGCGGGAAGAGGGCGAATCGACCCTGCTGTCGCCCGAGCGCGTGCAGTACATGGACGTGTCGCCCGCGCAGATCGTGTCGGTGGCTGCCTCGCTGATCCCCTTCCTGGAGCACGACGACGCCAACCGCGCGCTGATGGGCGCCAACATGTCGCGCCAGGCCGTGCCCGTGCTGCGTCCGGAAAAGCCGATGGTCGGCACCGGCATCGAGCGCGTGGCCGCCATCGACTCCGGCACCGTGGTCACGGCCAGCCGGGGCGGTGTGGTGGACTACGTGGACGCCACCCGCATCGTGGTGCGCGTGCACGACGACGAGGCCGTGGCCGGTGAAGTGGGCGTGGACATCTACAACCTGATCAAGTACCAGCGTTCCAACCAGAACACCAACATCCACCAGCGTCCCATCGTCAAGAAGGGCGATGTGCTGGCCAAGGGCGACGTGATCGCCGACGGCGCTTCGACCGACCTGGGCGAGATCGCCATCGGCCAGAACATGCTGATCGCCTTCATGCCCTGGAACGGCTACAACTTCGAGGACTCGATCCTGATCTCCGAGAAGGTCGTGGCCGAAGACCGCTACACCTCGATCCACATCGAGGAACTGGTGGTCATGGCCCGCGACACCAAGCTGGGCGCCGAGGAAATCACCCGCGACATCCCGAACCTGAGCGAAACCCAGCTCAACCGCCTGGACGAGTCCGGCATCATCTACGTCGGCGCCGAAGTGCAGCCCGGCGACGTGCTGGTCGGCAAGGTCACGCCCAAGGGCGAAACCACGCTGACGCCGGAAGAGAAGCTGCTGCGGGCCATCTTCGGCGAGAAGGCTTCGGACGTGAAGGACACGTCCCTGCGTGTCGACCAGGGCAGCTCCGGCACCGTCATCGACGTGCAGGTGTTCACCCGCGAAGGCATCCAGCGCGACAAGCGTGCCCAGCAGATCATCGACGATGAACTCAAGCGCTTCCGCCTGGACCTGAACGACCAGTTGCGCATCGTCGAGGCCGACGCCTTCGACCGGATCGAGAAGCTGCTCACCGGCAAGAAAGCCAACGGCGGCCCGCAAAAGCTGGCCAAGGGCGCGACCATCGACAAGGACTACCTGTCCGGCGTGGAGAAATTCCACTGGTTCGACATCCGCCCCGCCGATGAAGTCGTGGCTGCGCAGCTCGAATCCATGAAGAACGCCATGGAGCAGACGCGCCACAGCTTCGACCTGGCTTTCGAGGAAAAGCGCAAGAAGCTCACGCAAGGCGACGAACTGCCCGCAGGCGTGCTGAAGATGGTCAAGGTCTACCTGGCCGTCAAGCGCCACCTGCAGCCCGGCGACAAGATGGCCGGCCGCCACGGCAACAAGGGCGTGGTCTCCAAGATCGTGCCGGTCGAGGACATGCCTTACCTGGCCGACGGCAGCACCGCCGACATCGTGCTCAACCCGCTGGGCGTGCCCTCGCGGATGAACATCGGGCAGGTGCTGGAGGTTCACCTGGGCTGGGCCGGCAAGGGCCTGGGCCAGCGCATTGGCGACATGCTGCAGCAGGAAGCCAAAGTGGCCGAAGTGCGCAAGTTCATGGAAGAAATCTACAGCGCCCGGGGCCGTGCCCAGGATTTTGCCGGCATGACGGACGGTGAAGTGCTGGCCATGGCGCAGAACCTGAAAGAGGGCGTGCCCTTTGCTTCCCCCGTGTTCGACGGCGCTTCGGAAGCCGAGATCAAGGACATGCTCAAGCTGGCCTATCCGGACGACCTGAAAGAGCGCAAGGGCCTGACCGAGTCGCGCACCCAGGCCTATCTGTTCGATGGCCGCACCGGCGAGCGCTTCGAGCGCCCGACCACCATCGGCTACATGCACTACCTGAAGCTGCACCATTTGGTCGACGACAAGATGCATGCCCGCTCCACCGGCCCGTACTCGCTCGTCACGCAGCAGCCGCTGGGCGGCAAGGCGCAGTTCGGCGGCCAGCGTTTCGGGGAGATGGAAGTGTGGGCGCTGGAAGCTTACGGCGCCGCCTACGTGTTGCAGGAAATGCTCACCGTCAAGTCCGACGACGTGCAGGGCCGTACCAAGGTGTACGAGTCCATCGTCAAGGGCGAACACGCGATCGAGGCCGGCATGCCGGAGTCGTTCAACGTGCTGGTCAAGGAAATTCGTTCCCTGGGTCTGGACATCGAGCTGGAACGCTCCTGAGTTTTTATTGAAAAGATGAGCGTTTTCCGCTGATAAACAAACGATTTGCGATAGAAATCTATCGCAAATCGTCATGAATCAAGCGGTAGCAACTATAGTTTTTGAAAGAGGGAAAGAGTTCTATGAAATCGCTACTCGACCTGTTCAAGCAATTCACGCCGGATGAGCATTTCGATGCCATCAAGATCGGCCTGGCTTCGCCCGAGAAAATCCGTTCCTGGTCTTTCGGTGAAGTGAAAAAGCCCGAGACGATCAACTACCGCACCTTCAAGCCCGAGCGCGACGGCCTGTTCTGCGCCAAGATTTTTGGCCCGATCAAGGATTACGAGTGCCTGTGCGGCAAGTACAAGCGCCTCAAGCACCGTGGCGTGATCTGCGAGAAGTGCGGCGTGGAAGTGACGCAGACCAAGGTGCGCCGCGACCGCATGGGCCACATCGACCTGGCCGCGCCCTGCGCCCACATCTGGTTCCTGAAATCGCTGCCGTCGCGTCTGGGCCTGGTGCTGGACATGACGCTGCGCGACATCGAGCGCGTGCTGTACTTTGAAGCCTACGTGGTGACCGACCCCGGCATGACCCCGCTGAAGAAGTTCAGCATCATGAGCGAGGACGACTACGACGCCAAGTGCGAGGAATTCGGCTACGACGAATTCACCGCCAGGATGGGCGCCGAAGGCATCAAGGAGCTGCTCGAAGGCATCGACCTGGATTCCGAGATCGAGCGCCTGCGCGGCGACCTGACCGGCTCCGAAGCCAAGGTCAAGAAAAACGCCAAGCGCCTGAAAGTGCTGGAAGCCTTCAAGAAATCCGGCATCAAGCCCGAATGGATGGTGCTGGACGTGCTGCCCGTGCTGCCGCCCGACCTGCGCCCCCTGGTGCCGCTGGACGGCGGGCGTTTCGCCACGTCCGACCTGAACGACCTGTACCGCCGTGTCATCAACCGCAACAGCCGCCTGCGCCGTCTGCTGGAGCTGAAAGCGCCGGAAATCATCGCCCGCAACGAAAAGCGCATGTTGCAGGAAGCCGTCGATTCGCTGCTGGACAACGGCCGCCGTGGCAAGGCCATGACAGGCGCGAACAAGCGTGCCCTCAAATCCCTGGCCGACATGATCAAGGGCAAGGGTGGCCGCTTCCGCCAGAACCTGCTGGGCAAGCGCGTGGACTACTCGGGCCGTTCGGTGATTACGGTCGGCCCGTACCTGAAACTGCACCAGTGCGGCCTGCCCAAGCTGATGGCGTTGGAACTGTTCAAGCCCTTCATCTTTGCCCAGCTCGAACAGCGCGGCATTGCCACCACCATCAAGGCGGCCAAGAAGGAAGTGGAAACCGGCACGCCGGTGGTCTGGGACATTCTGGAAGAGGTGATCAAAGAGCACCCCATCATGCTCAACCGTGCGCCGACGCTGCACCGTCTGGGCATCCAGGCGTTCGAGCCGATCCTGATCGAAGGCAAGGCCATCCAGCTGCACCCGCTGGTCTGCGCGGCGTTCAACGCCGACTTCGACGGTGACCAGATGGCCGTCCACGTGCCGCTGTCGGTCGAAGCGCAGATGGAAGCGCGGGCGCTGATGCTGGCCTCCAACAACGTGCTGTTCCCCGCTTCGGGCGAACCCTCCATCGTGCCGTCGCAGGACGTGGTGCTGGGCCTGTACCACGCCACCCGCGACAAGATCAACGGCAAGGGCGAGGGCATGGTGTTCACCGACGTGGCCGAAGTGCAACGCGCCCTGGATGCCGCCGAGGTCGAGCTGCACACCCGGATCAGCGTGCGCCTGACCGAGTGGGTGAAGGACAAGGCCACGCGCGAGTTCACCGCGCAGACCGCCCTGGTCGATACCACCGTGGGCCGTGCGCTGCTGTCGGAAATCCTGCCCAAGGGCCTGGCGTTCAGCAACCTGAACAAGGCGCTCAAGAAGAAGGAAATCTCCAAGCTCATCAATGCCTCGTTCCGCCAGTGCGGTCTGAAGGACACCGTGGTGTTTGCCGACAAGCTGCTGCAAAACGGCTTCCGTCTGGCGACCCGCGCCGGTTTCTCCGTGGCCATCGACGATATGCTGGTGCCGCCGCAGAAGACCGACATCCTGGCCCGCGCCGAATCCGAAGTGAAGGAAATCGAGCAGCAGTACGTCTCCGGTCTGGTGACGGCGGGCGAGCGCTACAACAAGGTGGTGGACATCTGGGGCAAGGCCGGTGACGACGTGTCCAAGGTGATGATGGACCAGCTCAAGGTGCAGAAGACCACCGACCGCCACGGCAACGAAGTCGATCAGGAATCGTTCAACGCGATCTACATGATGGCCGACTCGGGCGCCCGGGGTTCTGCCGCGCAGATTCGCCAGCTGGCCGGTATGCGGGGTCTGATGGCCAAGCCCGACGGCTCCATCATCGAGACGCCCATTACCGCGAACTTCCGCGAGGGGCTGAACGTGCTGCAGTACTTCATCTCCACCCACGGTGCGCGTAAGGGTCTGGCCGACACGGCCTTGAAGACCGCCAACTCCGGTTACCTCACCCGCCGTCTGGTGGACGTGACGCAGGATCTGGTCGTGACCGAGAACGATTGCGGCACCTCCAACGGCACCGTGATGCGGGCCATCGTCGAGGGCGGCGAGGTGATCGAGTCCCTGCGCGACCGCGTGCTGGGCCGTACCACTGCCGAAGACCTGCTGCACCCGGAAAACCAGGAACTGCTGCTGCCCGCCGGCACCCTGCTCAGCGAGTTCATCCTCGACGAGCTGGAAGCCCAGGGCGTCGACGAAATCAAGGTGCGCACCGCGCTGACCTGCGAAACCCGCTACGGCCTGTGCGCCAAGTGCTATGGCCGCGACCTGGGCCGTGGCGGTCTGGTGAACCTGGGCGAAGCCGTCGGCGTGATCGCCGCGCAGTCCATCGGCGAACCCGGCACGCAGCTGACCATGCGGACCTTCCACATCGGCGGTGCGGCTTCGCGTGCGGCCGTGGCCTCCAGCGTGGAAGCCAAGTCCAACGGCGTGATCGGCTTCAATGCCACCATGCGCTACGTGACCAACACCAAGGGCGAGCTGGTGGTGATTTCGCGCTCCGGCGAGATCGTCATTTCCGACAACGGCCGCGAGCGTGAGCGCCACAAGGTGCCCTACGGCGCCGTGCTGACGGTCAAGCCCGACGAGGCCATCAAGGCCGGCACCATCCTGGCCCAGTGGGATCCGCTGACCCGCCCCATCATCACCGAGTACGCCGGTACAGCCAAGTTCGAGAACATCGAAGAAGGCCTGACCGTTGCCAAGCAGGTGGACGATGTGACCGGCCTCTCGACCCTGGTGGTGATCGACCCGAAACGCCGTGGCTCGGCCAAGGTGGTGCGCCCGCTGGTGCGCCTGATCGACGCCGACGGCCAGGAAGTGAAGATCCCCGGCACCGAGCTGCCCGTGGCCATCGGCTTCCAGGTTGGCGCCCTGATCCAGGTGCGTGACGGCCAGGAAGTCGGCCCCGGCGAAGTGCTGGCCCGTATCCCCGTGGAAGGCCAGAAGACCCGCGACATTACCGGCGGTCTGCCCCGCGTGGCCGAACTGTTCGAGGCCCGCACGCCCAAGGACAAGGGCACGCTGGCCGAGCAGACCGGCACCGTCTCCTTCGGCAAGGAAACCAAGGGCAAGGTGCGCCTGCAAATCACCGACCCGGACGGTCACGTCTGGGAAGAGCTGATCCCCAAGGAAAAGAACATCCTGGTGCACGAAGGCCAGGTGGTGAACAAGGGCGAACTGGTGGTGGACGGCCCGGCCGACCCGCAGGACATCCTGCGCCTGCTGGGCATCGAGGAGCTGGCCCGCTACATCGTCGATGAAGTGCAGGACGTGTACCGCTTGCAAGGCGTGAAGATCAACGACAAGCACATCGAGGTGATCGTGCGCCAGATGCTGCGCCGCGTGATTGTGGAAAATCCGGGCGAAACCGGCTACATCCAGGGCGAGCAGGTCGAGCGCTCGGAAATCCTCAACACCAACGAGGCCGTGCAGCGCGAGGGCAAGCTGCCCGCGACCTACTCCAACATCCTGCTGGGGATCACCAAGGCGTCGCTGTCTACCGACAGCTTCATCTCGGCGGCTTCCTTCCAGGAAACCACCCGGGTGCTCACCGAGGCGGCCATCATGGGCAAGCGCGACGAGCTGCGCGGGCTGAAGGAGAACGTCATCGTCGGCCGCCTGATCCCGGCCGGTACCGGTCTGGCCTACCACCAGGCCCGCAAGGCCAAGGACCAGATGGACGAGGCCGAGCGCCGCGCCATCGCCGAAGCCGAGGAGGCCGAACTGGCCGCTGCGGTGGCGGCGGACGACGTGCAGGACGCGGCTGAATAAGGCTGCTTGCAGCTTCGGGCACCCCCGGCGGGCATCAGGCTTGCCGGGGGTGTTTGTGTTTATGGGCTGCCGAAGCTCGAAACTATCAAATAAGGTGCATCTTCCGTAGATGATTAAAGGGTTTCAGGTGTGAATGATTCTGAAATCCTTTATTTATCAGTGGCAGAAGCTATTTTTTATTCATGACTTCTTCTTCCTCCACCCCTCCCAAGGGGCTGCCCCTGCACCAGCAACTGCTGCTGGTGGCCCAGGCGCTGCAACAGGTGCAGGCCGGGCAATCGACCACCACGGTGCTGGAGCAAACCGCCCCGGCGGCCCGTGCCGGGGTGCAGGCGCTGCTGTTCCAGGTGCTGCGCTCCCTGGGGCGGGCGCAGGCGCTGCGGGCGCAACTGGCTCCCAAGGCGCCCGCAGGCAAGGTCGATGCGCTGCTGTGCACGGCCTTGGCGCTGCTGTGGGATGCGGCGCAGGCGCCGTACACCGCCTTCACCCTGGTCAACCAGACCGTGCAGGCCGCCCGCGTGGGGGGGCTGGAACGCCAGGCCGGCTTCATCAACGCCTGCCTGCGCCGCTTTCTGCGCGAGCAGGATGCCCTGATTGCCGCCACCGATGCCGATGCGCAAGCCCGCTACAACCACCCCCATTGGTGGATCAGGAAATTGCAGGAGCAGTACCCGCAGCAGTGGCAACAAATCTTGGCCGCCAACAACCGCCATGCACCCATGGCCCTGCGGGTACAGCTACAAAAAATAAGCCAGGCCGATTATTTGGCGCTGCTCACACAGGCCGGGATTGGCGCCCATCCCTTTGGCCGGCAAGGCATCGAGCTGCACCAGCCGCTGCCGGTGCAGGCGCTGCCGGGGTTTGCGCAGGGGCTGGTGTCGGTGCAGGACGGCGCCGCCCAACTGGCCGCACCCCTGCTGCTGCAGGACTGGCAGGTGCCTGCCGGGGCCAGCATCGTGGATGCCTGCGCCGCCCCGGGCGGTAAAACGGCGCATCTGCTGGAGCTGCTGCCCCCCGGGCAGGCCCAGGTGCTGGCGCTGGAGGTGGACGCCCAGCGCAGCCAGCGCATCCACCAGACGCTGGACCGGCTTGGCCTGTCCGCCCAGGTGATCGTGGCCGATGCGGCGGAGCCGACCCGGTGGCTGCCCCGGCCGGGGATGCAGTTCGATGCCATCCTGCTGGATGCGCCTTGCTCTGCCTCCGGCATCGTGCGCCGCCATCCCGACGTGCGCTGGCTGCGCCGCGAGCGCGACATTGCGCAACTGGCCGCCATCCAGGCGCGGCTGCTGGATGTGCTCTGGCCCTTGCTCAAACCCGGGGGCCGGATGGTGTATTGCACCTGCTCGGTGTTCCATGAAGAGGGGCAGGGGCAAATCCAGGCGTTTGTTGCACGCAACAAAACGGTCGATTGGCAGCCTTCTGCAGGGCATTTGCTGCCCGGTGCGGATGCCGTGGCGGACAATCCGGCCGGTGACCATGATGGATTCTTCTACGCCCTGCTGCATAAAAAAGCCTAGCGCCAGCTTCGCCCACCAACCCCACCGCCGCCGCCTGCTGGTGGCGCTGGGCTGTTGCAGCGTGGGTGCTCTGGCGGCCTGGACGCCCCTGGCGCAGGCAGCGTCGGGGGGGGAAGCCGCCGATGCCCCTGCCGCCGCGCAGGAGGCCACCACCGCCCTGCGTCTGGACGGCGGCATCCTCCTGCAGCAGGAGTCGGGGGATTTGCTGCTCAGTACCGACGTGCAGTGGCAACTGCCCGTGGCCGTCGAGCAGGCCCTGCGCAAAGGGGTGGCGGTGCACTTCATCGCCGATGTGCGCCTGCTGCGCAAACGCTGGTACTGGAGCAACCAGTCCCTGCTGGCCGCCACGCGCTATTACCGCCTGAGCTACCAGACCCTGACCCATCGCTGGCGCCTGCACCAGGGCAGCCAGCCGTTCAATAGCCTGGGGTTGCGGGCGGAGGCGCTGGGCAGCTCGTATGCCAGCCTGGAGGACGCCGTGCAGGCGCTGCAGCACTGGGTGCGCTGGCGCATCGGGGAGCGGCAGAGCTTGCCTGCGCAAGGGCCGGTGGCGCTGCAACTGCGCTTTCGCATCGACCTGTCCCAATTGCCCAAGCCCCTGCAAATCGGGGTTTTCGGGCGTTCCGACTGGAACTTGCTGGTGCAGCAGGAACAGTCCTTTGCCCTGGAACAGTTGTGACCGAAACGCAGCAGCACGACGAGCGCCGGGCCCAGCGGCTGCGCCAATCCGCCCGCTGGATTCTGGGCATCGGCTCTGCCGTGATGGCTGCACTGGGGCTGGTGTTGCTTTTTTTGCTGACCCTGGCGACCAATAACCGGCAGCTCTACGAGGACTATTACGTCTGGCTGTTCGGGCTGAACGTGCTGGTTGCCGGCCTGCTGTTTGCCGTGCTGCTGTGGATGGCGATGCGGTTGCTGCTGCGCTGGCGCCAGCGCAAGTTCGGCAGCCGCCTGCTGCTCAAGCTGGCCACGATCTTTGCCCTGGTGGGGGTGTTGCCGGGGGCGCTGATTTACGTCGTGTCCTACCAGTTCGTCTCCCGCTCCATCGAAAGCTGGTTCGACATCAAGGTCGAAGGGGCGCTCACCGCCGGGGTGAACCTGGCCAGCGTCACCCTGGATGCCATGGCCAACGACATGGCCAACAACACCCGCAACGCCAGCGCCCAACTCGCCGATGTCTCGGATGCTGGCGCAGGCTTGGTGCTGGAGCGGATGCGTGACCAGCTCGGCGCTTCCGATCTGGTGCTCTGGAACAGTGCCGGGGTGGCCGTGGCCACGGCGGGCGCGTCGCTGCTGGATCTGGCCCCGGAGCGCCCCAGTGCCCAGGTGCTGCGCACCCTGCGGGCCAGCCAGCGCCCGGTCACCACCATAGAAGGCCTGGATGACGACTTCGGCGTCGGGGGCGCCGTCGATCTCAGCCAGGTGCGGGTGCGCATCCTGGCCACCGTGCCGAGTGCCCGCCTGGGCCTGCTGGCGGACAACCGCTTCTTGCAAGCCACCATTGCCTTGCCCGCCCCGCTGGTCAGCAACGCCCTGGCCGTGCAGGAAGCCCACCGCGAATACCAGGAGCGCTCCCTGGCCCGCCAGGGCCTGCGGCGCATGTATATCGGCACCCTGACTTTGAGCCTGTTCCTGGCCGTGTTTGGCGCCGTGCTGCTGGCAGTATTGTTCGGCAACCATCTGGCCCAGCCCTTGCTGCTGCTGGCCCAGGGCGTGCGGGACGTGGCCCGGGGCGACTTGACGCCCAAGGCCGTTTCCCTGGCGCGGGACGAAGTCGGCGGGCTGACCCGCTCTTTTGCGCTCATGACGCAGCAGCTCCTGGAAGCGCGTACGGCCGTCGATCGCGGGGTGGAGGAAATCCAGGCCGCCCGTACCAATCTACAGACCATTCTGGACAACCTGACGGCCGGGGTGCTGGTGCTGGATGCCCAGTGGCGAATCGTCATCGCCAACCCCGGCGCGGCCCATATCCTGCGCTGCGACCTGCCTGCCCATTGCGGGCAGGAACTGGGGCGGATTCCCGCCCTGGCCAGTTTCGCCGCCATGGTCGAGGAGCAGTTTGCCCAGTTCCTGGAAGCCCGCCAGGCGGGCGTCAGCCATCCGCGCTGGCAGCAGGTGTCCGAATTCCTGACCCAGCCGCTGCAGGCCGAGGCGGCTGGCGAGGTGCCGCAGGACAAAATCACCCTGGTCGTGCGCGGGGCGCTGCTGCCCCACGACCAGCGCCTGGTGGTGTTTGACGATATTTCCGAAATCGTTTCGGCCCAGCGCTCCAAGGCCTGGGCCGAAGTGGCGCGGCGTGTGGCGCATGAAATCAAGAATCCCCTGACCCCGATTCAACTCTCGGCGGAACGGCTGGCACTGAAGCTGGCCGGCAAGCTCCCGCCGACGGAAGAAGCGCTCCTGCACAGATCGGTCAGGACCATCGTCGATCAGGTCGCCGCCATGCTGCGGCTGGTCAATGAATTTCGCGACTATGCCCGCCTGCCGCCGGCCCAGTTGCAACCGGTGGATGTCAACGCCCTGGTGCAGGATGTCTTGCAGCTCTATAAGGAGGAGGGGGTCTTGGTGCCGGTGCAGCAGGAGCTGGATGCGCAATGCCCGCCGATCGCCGCCGATGCCCAGCAACTGCGCCAGGTACTGCACAACCTGGTGCAAAACGCCCAGGATGCCAGCCTGCAGCGTGCCCAAACCGAGGGACAGGCGCCCACCCCCGTCGTTCTCAGCACCCACTGGAACGCGGCCACGCGCCGGGTGCGCATCACGGTCGCCGATGGCGGTTGCGGCTTTCCCGAGGGGCTGCTGCAACGTGCCTTCGAGCCTTATGTCACGACCAAACCCAAAGGCACCGGACTGGGGCTGGCCGTCGTGAAAAAAATCGCCGACGAGCACGGCGCCCGCATCGATTTATCCAACCGCATCGAAAAGGGTGTCGTGCAAGGGGCACAAGTGTCGCTATCATTTGCCCTTGATCAGGGTCCAGGGCAGCCGTGAGAGGGCGGCTGCCCGCGTGCGACAACTATTTTCTTAGAGACATGGCAAACATACTGGTGGTAGACGATGAGCTCGGCATCCGAGACTTGTTACTGGAAATATTGAACGACGAAGGCCACAGCGTGGACGTGGCCGAGAACGCAACACAGGCACGTGCCGCGCGGGCCTCCCATCTGTATGACCTGGTGCTGCTGGATATCTGGATGCCGGATACCGATGGCGTATCGCTCCTGAAGGAATGGGCCTCGTCCGGGCTGCTGACCATGCCTGTCATCATGATGAGCGGTCATGCCACCATCGAAACTGCCGTCGAGGCCACCCGCATCGGCGCCCACTCCTTTCTGGAAAAGCCCATTACCCTGCAAAAACTGCTCAAAGCCGTCGAACAGGGGCTCGCCAGCCGTACCCAGGCCGCTTCCCGCGTCGCGGGCGGGAATCCTTCTCAGGGGCTCGTCAAGGGCGTCGGCGAAGAGTTCTCAGGCAGCTTCACGGAAGTGCAACTCCATGCGCATCAGGGGTTTGACCTGGATCGCCCCCTGCGCGAGGCCCGCGATGGATTTGAACGGGCCTATTTCGAGTTTCATCTGGCCCGCGAGGGCGGATCCATGACCCGGGTGGCAGAAAAGACGGGTCTGGAACGAACCCATCTGTACCGGAAACTGCGGCAACTGGGGGTAGATCTGGGACGCGGGCGTAAAAATTAAAAAAATTCTGCTTTTTGAGAAAAAAGTAAAAAATCTGACCTAGAATACCAGCTTCATCACAAGCGCAAGCTTGTCTTGGCCCGGTAGCTCAGTTGGTAGAGCAGCGGATTGAAAATCCGCGTGTCGGCGGTTCGATCCCGTCCCAGGCCACCAGATTTGGATTAAAAGCCCTGTTGTTCTCAATGCAGCAGGGCTTTTTGCTTTGATGTGCAAGATGGTGGTGACTTGACAAGCAAAGTGTTAATCGCCACAATAGCGGGCTTCGCATCTAAAGTGTGAAGAAGTATCTGCCCAGCGGGAAGTCTTTCAGAATGGTCTGAGAGATGGACGACGGGCCCAAGACTGACCGGCTGCCAAGTTCAGCCCTTGAGAAGACTCTGGGGCTGTTCGTAACTGCTGGAGCAAGTTGGGAATATTGAAATGATCCAAACAGAATCTCGGTTAGAGGTTGCCGATAACACCGGCGCGAAGTCTGTCCAGTGCATCAAGGTGCTGGGCGGTTCTCATCGTCGCTATGCCAGTGTTGGTGACATCATCAAGGTGAGCATCAAGGAAGCCGCTCCGCGTGGTCGCGTCAAAAAAGGTGACGTGTACAGCGCTGTAGTGGTTCGTACCGCCAAGGGAATCCGTCGCGCAGACGGCTCTCTGGTCAAGTTCGACTCCAATGCCGCCGTGCTGTTGAATGCCAAGCTGGAGCCCATCGGTACCCGTATTTTTGGCCCCGTGACACGTGAACTGCGTACCGAAAAGTTCATGAAGATCGTGTCTCTGGCACCTGAAGTTCTCTAAAGGAAACACCATGAACAAGATTCGCAAAGGCGACGAAGTCATCGTGTTGACCGGTCGTGACAAAGGTAAGCGTGGCGTTGTGAGCCTGCGCAAGGATGAGTCCCGCGTCGTCGTGGAAGGCATCAACCTGGTGAAGAAACACGTCAAACCCAACCCTATGAAGGGCACCAACGGCGGCATCGTGGAGAAGGCCATGCCTATCCACCAGTCCAACGTGGCGATCTTCAACGCAGCTACGGGTAAGGCCGACCGCGTGGGCATCAAGGTGAACGCCGACGGCACACGTGTTCGCGTGTTCAAGTCCAGTGGCGCTGAAATCAAGGCAGCCTAAGGAGCAACACATGGCACGACTGCAAAAACTCTATCGCGAAAAAATCGCGGCTGAACTGAAAGAAAAGTTCGGCTACACCTCCGCTATGGAAGTGCCCCGTCTGAGCAAGATCACCCTGAACATGGGTGTTGGCGAAGCCGTGGCCGACAAGAAGGTGCTGGACCACGCCGTGGCTGACCTGACCAAGATTGCTGGTCAAAAGCCCGTAGTGACCAAGGCCAAGAAAGCCATCGCCGGTTTCAAAATCCGTGAAGGCCAGGCCATTGGCTGCATGGTGACCCTGCGTGGCGTTCAGATGTACGAATTCCTGGACCGTTTCGTCACCGTGGCCCTGCCCCGCGTGCGTGACTTCCGTGGTATCTCCGGCCGTTCGTTCGATGGTCGCGGCAACTACAACGTTGGCGTCAAAGAACAGATCATCTTCCCTGAAATCGAATACGACAAGGTGGATGCTCTGCGTGGTCTGAACATCAGCATCACGACGACGGCGAAGACGGACGATGAGTGCAAGGCACTGCTCTCCGCATTCAAATTCCCCTTCAAGAACTGAGGTGGCGCATGGCTAAGAAAGCACTGATCGAGCGCGAACTCAAGCGCGAAAAACTGGCTGCCAAATACGCTGCCAAATACGCAGAACTGAAGGCAACCGCTGGCGACGCCAAGCGTAGCGACGAAGAGCGTGACGCAGCCCGCCTGGCTCTGCAAAAACTGCCCCGCAACGCCAATCCGACGCGTCAGCGTGCACGTTGCGAAATCACGGGTCGTCCCCGTGGCACTTTCCGTCAATTCGGTCTGGGTCGCATCAAGATTCGTGAACTGGCCTTTGCTGGTGACATCCCCGGTGTTACCAAAGCCAGCTGGTAAGCAAGTAGGAGAAATAAGATGAGCATGAGTGATCCTATCGCCGACTTGCTGACCCGCATCCGCAACGCCCAAATGGTGTCGAAAGCCACTGTGGTAGCCCCCGCTTCCAAAGTGAAGGTGGCCATTGCCCAGGTGCTGAAGGATGAAGGCTATATCGACGGTTTTGAAGTCAAGA
Organism: uncultured Comamonas sp.; assembly: GCA_902175065.1. Taxonomy (GTDB): domain Bacteria; phylum Pseudomonadota; class Gammaproteobacteria; order Burkholderiales; family Burkholderiaceae_C; genus Comamonas. The sequence goes on from CABIIJ010000037.1 coordinate 19,840, forward strand.
CCGATGAAGGCAAATCTGAACTGGTGATTAGCCTGAAGTACTACGCCGGTCGCCCTGTGATCGAGCGTATCGAGCGCGTCAGCCGTCCCGGCCTGCGCGTGTACAAAGGCCGTCACGCAATCCCTCAGGTCATGAACGGCCTGGGCGTGGCCATTGTTACCACCCCCAAGGGCGTGATGACAGATCGCAAGGCACGTGCTACCGGCGTCGGTGGCGAAGTGCTGTGCTATGTGGCCTAACGAGCATTGAAGGAGTAATACTGAAATGTCTCGCGTAGCAAAAGCAAATATCGCCATTCCCGCTGGTGTGGAAGTGGCTCTGAGCGCTGGCTCCATCAAGGTCAAAGGCAAGGGCGGTGATCTGACCCTGGCCGTGCATCCCTTGGTGAATATCAGCAACAACGACGGCAAGCTGTCCTTTGTGCCCGCTAACGATTCCCGTGATGCGGATGCCCTGGCAGGGACTTTCCGTCAGTTGGTCAACAACATGGTCAAGGGTGTTACGGAAGGCTTCGAGAAGAAGCTGACCCTGATCGGTGTGGGCTTCAAGGCCGCTGCCTCTGGCAGCAAACTCAATCTGAACGTGGGTTTTTCGCACCCTGTTGATTTCGAGATGCCTGCCGGCATTACCGTGGCCTGCCCTTCGCCGACTGAAATCGTGATCAAGGGTGCAGATCGTCAGGTGGTTGGTCAATTGGCTGCCGATATCCGTGCTGTTCGTCCTCCCGAGCCTTACAAGGGCAAGGGCATCCGTTACACGGGTGAGAAGGTCACGATCAAAGAGACCAAGAAGAAGTAAGGAGCTGCATGATGTTGAACAAAAAAGAACAGCGTCTGCGCCGTGCTCGCCAAACCCGCATCCGTATTGCCCAGCAAGGGGTTGCACGTTTGAGCGTCAATCGTACCAATACGCATATTTACGCTTGCGTTGTCTCCGGCTGCGGCACCAAGGTGCTGGCTTCGGCCTCTACCGTTGAGGCCGAAGTGCGTACCCAACTGGGTGCGGCTGGCAAAGGTGGCAACGTGGCTGCTGCAACCCTGATCGGCAAGCGCATTGCCGAAAAGGCCAAGGCTGCTGGCGTCGAGAAGGTGGCGTTTGATCGTGCTGGTTTTGCATTCCATGGCCGTGTCAAGGCCCTGGCAGAAGCCGCGCGTGAAGCCGGCCTGCAGTTCTAAGCGGAGCAGATAGAAATGGCAAAATTTTCCCCTAAAGTGCAAGACGAAGGTCGTGACGACGGTCTGCGCGAAAAGATGATCGCGGTGAATCGCGTCACCAAGGTCGTCAAAGGCGGTCGTATCCTCGGCTTCGCTGCGTTGACCGTGGTTGGTGACGGTGATGGCCGTGTCGGCATGGGCAAAGGCAAGTCCAAGGAAGTGCCTGCTGCCGTGCAAAAAGGTATGGAAGAGTCGCGTCGCAACCTGGTGAAAGTGTCTTTGAAAGACGGCACTATTCACCACAGCGTGACCGGCCATCACGGCGCAGCCCGCGTGGAGTTGCATCCCGCTCCCAAGGGTACTGGCATCATCGCCGGTGGCCCGATGCGTGCCGTTTTCGAGGTGGTCGGTATTACCGACATCGTGGCCAAGAGCCATGGCACTTCGAACCCCTACAACATGGTGCGTGCTACTTTTGACGCACTGAAGAACGGCAACACACCGGCTGAAATTGCTGCCAAGCGCGGCAAGTCGGTCGAAGACCTGTTCGCTTGATTGGAGTGGCGGAATGTCTACACAACAAACCATCAAGGTTCAGCTGGTTCGTAGCCCTATTGGCACCAAAGAGTCGCACCGTGCGACTGTTCGTGGCCTGGGCCTGCGCAAGCTCAATAGCGTCAGTGAATTGCAGGACACCCCTGCAGTGCGCGGCATGATCAACAAAATCGCCTATTTGGTGAAGGTTCTGTAAAGGATTGATGATGGAACTCAATAGCATCAAACCCGCAGAAGGCGCCAAACACGCTAAACGCCGTGTCGGTCGTGGTATCGGCTCGGGTCTGGGCAAAACCGCTGGCCGTGGCCACAAGGGTCAGAAATCGCGTTCGGGGGGCTACCACAAGGTGGGCTTCGAAGGCGGTCAAATGCCTTTGCAGCGTCGCTTGCCGAAGCGTGGCTTCAAGTCGGCTTCCCTCAAGTTCAATGCCGAGGTGACTCTGCGTGCGCTTGAACAGCTCGGCGCAGCCGAAGTGGATGTGGCGACTCTGAAGCAAGCCGGCTTGGTACCGGCCTTGGCCCAGGTGGTCAAGGTTATCAAGCGTGGCGAAATCACCAAGGCTGTGAAGCTGTCTGGTATCGGTGCAACCGCCGGCGCCAAGGCTGCTATCGAAGCCGCAGGCGGCGCTGTCGCCTGATATCACTGAAAGAAGGCATCCGTGGCTACTAGCGCAGCTCAAATGGCAAAAACCGATAAGTTTGGCGACTTGCGTCGTCGTTTGGTTTTTCTGTTGCTGGCGCTGGTCGTATACCGCATCGGGGCGCATATCCCCGTGCCGGGCATCGACCCAGCGCAGTTGCAGCAGCTGTTCAATGGCCAGCAGGGCATTCTCAACCTGTTCAACATGTTCTCGGGTGGGGCGCTGGAGCGCTTCACAGTGTTTGCTTTGGGGATCATGCCGTACATCTCGGCGTCGATCATCATGCAGCTCATGACCTATGTGGTGCCGATGTTTGAGCAGCTCAAGAAAGAGGGTGAGGCGGGTCGTCGCAAGGTGACCCAATACACTCGCTATGGCACTTTGGGCCTGGCACTCTTTCAGTCGTTGGGGATTGCGGTTGCTCTGGAAAGTCAGCAGGGATTGGTACTCGCTCCGGGATTCGGCTTTCGCATGACAGCGGTGGTCAGTCTGACGGCGGGGACCATGTTCCTGATGTGGCTGGGCGAGCAGATCACGGAACGTGGTCTGGGTAACGGTATTTCCATCCTGATCTTTGCTGGTATCGCCGCAGGCCTGCCCAGTTCGATCGGTGGATTGCTGGAGCTGGTTCGCACTGGCGCAATGGGCATTCCAGCCGCCATCTTCATTGTTCTTGTTGTGGCTGCAGTGACGTACTTCGTCGTGTTTGTCGAACGGGGACAACGCAAGATTTTGGTGAATTACGCACGCCGCCAGGTGGGTAACAAGGTCTATGGTGGGCAGTCTTCGCACTTGCCGCTGAAGCTCAATATGGCAGGGGTGATCCCGCCGATCTTTGCTTCCTCCATCATCCTGTTGCCCGCCACGGCGGTGAACTGGTTCAGTGGTTCCGGTGAAAGCTGGTTGTCGCGCACGCTGAAGGACATTGCAAGCACGTTGACCCCTGGTCAACCGATTTACGTGATGTTCTACGCCGCCGCCATCATCTTTTTCTGCTTCTTCTATACGGCACTCGTGTTCAACAGCCGCGAGACCGCCGATAATCTGAAGAAGAGCGGTGCCTTCATTCCCGGGATCCGTCCTGGGGACAATACGGCCCGCTACATTGACAAGATTCTTGTGCGTTTGACCCTGGCTGGTGCGGTGTACATCACCTTTGTGTGCCTGCTGCCGGAGTTCCTGATCCTGAAGTACAACGTACCGTTCTATTTCGGGGGGACGTCGCTGCTGATTATCGTGGTAGTGACGATGGACTTCATGGCCCAAGTGCAGAACTACATGATGAGCCAGCAGTACGAATCCTTGCTGAAGAAGGCCAACTTTAAAACGGCTCTTTAAGAGAGTCCCTCTTGCGCTTGTTGAACAGGTGCAAGAGGCCATGAACAGAGATAGATGAGAGCTGACACCACTTCCAGACGGGCAGACTTATGGCCCCGATAGAAGTGCTGTGCCGGATGTAAAGTTTTAGGAGAAAGAAATGAAAGTTTCGGCTTCGGTCAAAAAAATCTGCCGTAACTGCAAGATCATTCGCCGCCACGGTGTGGTGCGGGTGATTTGCACGGATCAGCGCCATAAGCAGCGCCAAGGTTGATTTAAAGGTATCAGAGGACATATATGGCTCGTATAGCTGGCATTAACATCCCGCCGCACAAGCACGCTGAGATCGGCCTGACTGCTATTTATGGCATCGGTCGTCCCACAGCCCGCAAAATCTGCGAAGCATGCGGTATCGAATACTCCAAGAAAGTCAAGGACTTGACGGACGCCGATCTGGAAAAGATCCGTGACCAGCTCAATGGCATGACTTTGGAAGGCGACCTGCGTCGTGAAACGACCATGAACATCAAGCGTTTGATGGACATCGGTTGCTATCGCGGCTTCCGTCATCGTCGTGGTCTGCCCATGCGCGGTCAGCGCACTCGCACCAATGCACGTACCCGCAAAGGTCCGCGCAAAGGCGCCGTGACCCTGAAGAAATAAGATTGAGAGTTACTGACTATGGCTAAGTCTCCCAACAACGCAGCAGCCCGCGTCCGCAAGAAGGTTCGCAAGAACATCTCTGACGGTATCGCCCACGTGCATGCGTCGTTCAACAACACCATCATCACCATCACTGACCGCCAGGGCAATGCTCTGTCGTGGGCCTCTTCGGGCGGTCAGGGCTTCAAGGGCTCGCGTAAATCCACCCCGTTTGCTGCCCAGGTAGCATCCGAAGTGGCTGGCCGCGCCGCCATGGAGCAAGGTATCAAGAATCTGGAAGTCGAAATCAAAGGTCCCGGCCCCGGCCGTGAATCTTCGGTTCGTGCTCTGGGTGCTCTGGGTATCCGTATCACGTCGATTGCCGACGTGACGCCGGTTCCCCACAACGGCTGCCGCCCCCAAAAGCGTCGTCGTATCTAAAATTTTGTAAGCCCACCGCCGCCCCGTTTGCTTTGCAACGTGGGCGGCTCCCGCGTTTCAGACGCGGCAGTTAAACAAAGGAACACAAGTGGCACGTTATATCGGCCCCAAGGCCAAACTCTCCCGCCGTGAAGGCACCGATCTGTTTCTGAAGAGCGCTCGCCGCTCGATCGCCGACAAGGCAAAGTTTGACACCAAGCCTGGTCAGCATGGCCGTACTTCCGGTCAGCGCACTTCCGACTACGGTCTGCAACTGCGCGAAAAGCAGAAGGTCAAGCGCATGTACGGCGTGCTGGAAAAACAATTCCGCCGTTACTTCGAAGAGGCAGACCGCCGCCGTGGCAACACCGGTGCCAACCTGCTGGGCCTGTTGGAAACCCGCCTGGACAACGTGGTGTACCGCATGGGGTTCGGTTCCACCCGCGCCGAAGCCCGCCAGTTGGTGTCGCACAAGGCGATCACTGTGAATGGCCAGTGCGTGAACATCCCTTCCTACTTGGTGAAGACCGGCGATCTGGTTGCTGTGCGCGAAAAATCCAAGAAGCAGGCTCGCATCGTTGAAGCCCTGCAACTGGCCGCACAAGTGGGCTTCCCTGCATGGGTTGAAGTCAGCCAGGACAAGGTGGAAGGCACTTTCAAACAAGTGCCTGATCGCGATCAGTTTGGTGCCGATATCAACGAATCGCTGATTGTCGAGTTGTACTCGCGCTAATTTCGCGGGTTGATTCTTCGCCTAATCCTGTTCCCAAGCCGTAAGACATGGCGGCTTGGGTGCTTCACCAGCCTTACCGGTGTAACGAGCCGGGGGTATTGAGAGGAAGTTTTGCATGCAAACAAATCTGCTGAAACCCAAGACGATCAATGTTGAGCAGCTGGGCGCAAACCGAGCCAAAGTCACGCTGGAGCCTTTCGAGCGTGGTTATGGTCACACCCTGGGCAACGCCTTGCGCCGCGTGTTGCTGTCGTCCATGGTGGGTTATGCGGCAACGGAAGTGACGATTGCAGGCGTGTTGCATGAATACTCGTCCATCGATGGGGTGCAAGAGGATGTGGTGAACATTCTTCTGAACCTCAAGGGTGTGGTGTTCAAGCTGCAAGGCCGTGACGAGGTGACGCTGAGTCTGCGCAAAGACGGCGAAGGGGTGGTTACGGCACGTGACATCCAGACGCCGCACGACGTGGAAATCATCAATCCCGATCACGTGATTGCCACCTTGTCGCAAGGTGCCAAGCTGGACATGCAGATCAAAGTGGAAACGGGTCGGGGCTATGTTCCCGGGAACATGCGCCGTTTTGGTGACGAGCCGAACAAATCCATTGGCCGTATCGTTCTGGACGCTTCGTTCTCGCCTGTGCGTCGTGTCAGCTACGCTGTCGAGAATGCCCGCGTCGAACAGCGTACGGACCTGGACAAGCTGGTTCTGGAAATCGAAACCAACGGTGCCATCAACGCAGAAGATGCCGTGCGTGCTTCGGCCAAGATTTTGGTGGAACAACTGGCCGTGTTTGCGCAGCTGGATGGCGAGTTTGCCGATGGCAGCTTGTTGCTCCAGGCCGGTAGCAGCCGTGCCAGCGCCCAGACCTTCGATCCGATCCTGCTGCGTCCTGTCGACGAACTGGAATTGACCGTGCGTTCGGCCAACTGCCTGAAAGCGGAAAACATCTACTACATCGGCGACCTGATCCAGCGTACGGAAAACGAGTTGCTCAAGACCCCGAACCTGGGGCGCAAGTCGCTCAACGAAATCAAGGAAGTGCTGGCTTCGCGCGGCCTGACCCTGGGCATGAAGCTGGAGAACTGGCCTCCTGCCGGTCTGGAAAAGCGCTAATTCGTCTTCTTTGACTATAATGCGCGGTTCCCTGCCCCCTTCTGTGGGAGGCAGGGAACCGTTTTTACCCTGTGCACTGGGCAGTACCTGATACGGCTATCCAGTTAAATAATCTGAAAAGGAAAGCACCATGCGTCACGGCAACGGCCTGCGTAAACTGAACCGCACTTCTGCACACCGCAAAGCGATGCTGCAAAACATGATGAACTCGCTCATCGAGCACGAAGCCATCAAGACCACCGTGCCCAAGGCCAAGGAACTGCGCCGCGTGATCGAGCCCATGATCACCCTGGCCAAGGTGGACACCGTCGCCAACCGCCGCCTGGCATTCGACCGCCTGCGTGACCGCGACAGCGTGACCAAGCTGTTCAACGTGCTCGGCCCGCGCAACGCCCAGCGTCCCGGTGGCTACACCCGCATCCTGAAAATGGGCTTCCGCGTGGGCGACAACGCCCCGATGGCCTATGTAGAGCTGGTGGAACGTGCAGAAGAAGCTGCTGCCGAGCAAGCAGCTGAATAATCGGTTATAATAAACGCTTATCGCGAGGTGGAGCAGCTTGGTAGCTCGTTGGGCTCATAACCCAAAGGTCGGTGGTTCAAATCCATCCCTCGCAACCAGATAAAAAGGCCTGTGCATTGCACAGGCCTTTTTTTATACCGTTTTTTCATTAAAAAAGGAGCGTTTTCCACTTGCTAGACATTGATTTTAGAGCCTTTTCATGCTGAAAATTAGTAGTCTTCTGTGGTAATAGCTCTCTTTTTTATTTGTTATAACTATAAAGTTATATATGAAGGATTAAATAGTATTTTGTATTTATAAAGAAGCCTCTTACAGTGGCGCCCTGCGTTCAATCGCCAGAGCATCACCATGTACCAATACACAGAATTCGATCAACAGTTTGTCCGGCTTCGTGCCCAGCAATTTCGTGACCAGTTAGAGCGCTGGGAGCGCGGTGAGATGACGGATGAGCAATTGCTGCCGCTGCGCCTGCAAAATGGCTGGTACATCCAGCGCTACGCCCCCATGGCGCGTATTGCGGTGCCGTATGGCGAAGTCAGCAGCGCCCAGTTGCGGATGCTGGCCCGCATTGCCCGCGAGTACGACCAGCCGGATCCTGAACTGTTTGCCCACGCCCAGGCCACGCAAAATGCCCTGGAAGCTTCCCAGCCCGGGGCCACCTTGCCTGCGCCGCCGTTGCGTTATGGCTACGGCCACTTCACCACGCGCACCAATTGCCAGTTCAACTGGATTCCCTTGAGCAAAGCCGCCGACGTGATGGAGCTGCTGGCCAGCGTGCAGATGCACGGCATCCAGACCAGCGGTAACGACATCCGCAACATCAACTGCGATGCCTGGGAGGGGATTGCCGAGGACGGTGTGGTCGATTGCCGCCCGTTTGCCGAAATTACCCGCCAGTGGAGTTCGCTGCACCCCGAATTCAGCTACCTGCCGCGCAAATTCAAGATCTCGTTCAACGGTGCGGTGGAAGACCGTGCGGCCACCGGCTGGTACGACATTGGCCTGCTGGGGGTGAAAAACGCTGCCGGCGAGGTCGGCTTTACCGTCAAGGTGGGCGGCGGCATGGGGCGTACCCCCGTGGTGGGCAGCGTGGTGCGCGAATTTCTGCCCTGGAACCAGTTGCTCAACTACATCGAAGCCATCGTGCGTGTCTACAACAGCTACGGGCGGCGTGACAACAAGTGGAAGGCCCGCATCAAGATGCTGGTCAAGGCCGAAGGCCAGGCATTCATCGATGCGGTGGAGAAGGAATTCCAGGCCATCGTCGAGCTGGATGGCGCACCGCACACCATCACCCAGGCCGAGTTCGACCGGGTCAGCCGCCACTTCGTCGTGCCTGCGCTGACCCCGGCAAACCTGCCGACGACCACCGATACCGGCGGCGAGCAATACCAGCGCTGGCTGACGCACAACGTGCGCGGCCACAAGCTGCCGGGGATGAGAACCGTCACCCTGTCGTTCAAGCGCCCCGGTTTTGCCCCCGGGGATGCGGATGCAGCCACGATGGAAGCCCTGGCCCAGCTGGCCGAGCAGTTCAGCGCCGGCGAAGCCCGCCTGACGCACGAGCAGAACCTGCTGCTGCCCTGGGTGTTTGAAAGCGATCTGCCCGCCCTGTACCAGGTGGCCGAGGCGCTTGGCCTGGCCACGCCCAATATCGGGCTGCTGACCGACATGATTGCCTGCCCGGGCGGTGACTTCTGCTCGCTGGCCAACGCCCGCTCGCTGCACATTGCGGCGCACATCACCCAGCGCTACCAGGACCTGGACGAGTTGCTGGACATCGGCCCCATCGATCTGCACATGAGCGGCTGCATCAACAGCTGCGGCCACCACCACAGCGGGCACATCGGCATCCTGGGCGTGGACAAGGATGGCAAGGAGTGGTACCAGATCACCCTGGGCGGGGCCGATGGCAGCAGTCTGTCCGGCCCGGCCATTGGCGGCAAGGTGGTTGGCCCCGCGTTCTGTGCCGCCGAGGTGCCCGACGTGATCGAGGCACTGTTGCGCACCTACCGCGCCTTGCGCCAGCCCGGCGAGCAGTTCATCGACGCGCTGCGCCGCATTGGCCACGATCCGTTCAAGCAGGCGGCCAACGCCGCCCGCCATCCCCGTGTAGAAGCTGCTGCCATTTGAACCGAATCAAGGAGTTTTTACTATGAAAATCATTGCACATGGCGCTGGCGTGGAAAGCCTGAATGCGCAAAAACTCTTGGAAGTTGCGAATGATGTCGAAGTGGCTGACCTGGTGGCCAGCGGCGCTCTGGAGGGGGTGGACCTGGTGGTGCTGCACTTTCCCAAATTCACCGATGGCCGCGCCTACTCCCAGGCCACGCTGCTGCACCGGCGCTATCGCTTCCAGGGCAGCATCTGCGCCACGGGCGACGTGCTGATCGACCAGCTGGTGCACATGCACCGCAGCGGTTTTACCCATGCCGTCCTGGCCGAAGGGGTGAATGCCGATGCCGCGCAGCGCCAGTTCGACCGCTTTACTGCCTTCTACCAGGGTGACGTGCTGGAGCAGCGCCCCCTGTTTGCCCGTCTGGCGGCTCAGGAGGTCGCATGAACGCCTTGCACACTACCGATCTCGCCCGCATCAACGCCGACCTGGGCCATGACGCGCCCGCATTGGTGCGCTGGGCCACTGGCCTGGGGCTGCGCTCGATCGTGACGACCAACTTCCGCCCGTTTGAAGCCGTCATCCTGCACATGGTCGCCCAGGCGCAGCCCGACGTGCCGGTGATCTGGATGGACAACGGTTACAACACCGAAGCCACCTACCGCTTTGCCGACGAAGTCACCCGGCAACTGGGGCTGAACCTGAAAATCTACCTGCCGCTGCGCACCCGTGCCCACCGCGAAGCAGTGGATGGCCCCGTCCCCGCGCTGGACGATCCGGGCCACGCTGCCTTCACGCAGGAGGTCAAACTCGAACCCTTCGCCCGCGCCTTGCGCGAGACGGCACCCCAGGTCTGGTTCACCGCGCTGCGGGCCACCGACAGCGCCGTGCGTGCCCAGATGGAGCCGGTCAGCATCAACCCGGACGGCCTCGTCAAAGTCGCCCCGCTGCTGCACTGGTCGTCCAAGGACTTGTACGACTACTGCCAGCAGCACGGCCTGCCCAACAACTTTGACTACGTAGACCCCACCAAGGGCGAAGACCAGCGCGAATGCGGTTTGCACCTGCAACACTGAAACAATAGCTGCAAGCGCTTTACTGGTAAGTGTTAGAGCCTGATTTTATGAGGAAAACAATGAATGCCCCGCTGTCTCCCGATCTGCTGACGGCCGTCAGCAACCGCCATCTGGATGCCCTGGAGGAAGAAACCATCTTCATCCTGCGCGAAGTGGCCGCCGCTTTCGAGCGTCCCGCCCTGCTGTTTTCGGGCGGCAAGGATTCGCTGGTCATGCTCAAGTGCGCGGAAAAAGCCTTTGGCGCGGGCCGCCTGCCGTTTCCGCTGTTGATGATCGACACCGGCCACAACTTCCCGGAAATGCTGGCTTACCGTGACCAACGCGCCCAGGAACTGGGGGCCGAGCTGATCGTGCGCAGCGTCGAGGACAGCATGGCCCGGGGTACCGTGCGCCTGTCGCACCCCGACGAGCCGCGCAACCCGCACCAGGCCGTCACGCTGCTGGAGGCGATCGAGGAATTTCGCTTCGACGCCCTCATCGGCGGCGCCCGCCGCGACGAGGAAAAAGCCCGCGCCAAGGAGCGCATCTTCAGCCACCGCGACAGCTTCGGCCAGTGGCAGCCCAAGGCCCAGCGCCCCGAGCTGTGGACGCTGTTCAACACCCGCATTGCGCCGGGCGAGCATTTCCGCGTCTTCCCCATCAGCAACTGGACGGAGCTGGACGTGTGGCAATACATTGCCCGCGAAAACGTCGGCCTGCCGCCGCTGTACTACGCGCACCAGCGCCAGGTGATCGAGCGCCGGGGCCTGCTGGTGCCCGTCTCGCCCCTGACCCCGCCCAAGGACGGCGAGCAGGTGCAGACCCGCACCGTGCGCTTTCGCACCCTGGGCGACATCACCTGCACCTGCCCCGTGGAAAGCAGCGCCGCCACCCCGGCGGAGATCGTGCTGGAAACCTTGAGCGTGCAGGTCAGCGAACGCGGCGCCACGCGCATGGACGACAAGACCAGCGACGCCTCGATGGAAAAACGCAAGAAAGAGGGCTACTTCTAAATGACGACGATCGCCAACACCCCGGAACAGGCGGGCCTGAACGTGCCAAAAGACGAAAATTTTTCTGCCCTGCGCTTTATTACCTGCGGCAGCGTGGACGACGGGAAAAGCACCCTGATCGGCCGCCTCCTGGTCGATAGCCGCAGCGTGCTGCAAGACCAGGTGGCCGGTGTCACCAAAGGCGGGGAGGTGGATCTGGCGCAGCTCACCGACGGCCTGGCCTCCGAGCGCGAGCAGGGCATCACCATTGACGTGGCCTGGCGTTACTTTGCCACCGACCAGCGCAAATTCATCATTGGCGACGCCCCCGGCCACGAGCAGTACACGCGCAACATGGTCACGGCCGCCTCGCAGGCCGATGCCGCCATCGTGCTGGTCGATGCCACCAAGCTGGACTGGGCCAACCCGGGGTTGCCGTTGCTGGCACAAACCCGCCGCCACAGCCTGCTGGTGCAATTGCTGCGCGTGCCTGCGCTGGTGTTTGCCGTGAACAAGCTCGATGCCGTGGCCGACCCGGTGCTGGCCTTCGCGCACATCCAGGGGGCGCTGCAAAAATTCGCCCAGGAAGCGGGCATTGCCGTGGCCGCCACCGTTCCCATCTCCGCCCTGCTGGGCTGGAACGTGGTGACCCCGCACGAAGGCTGGTGCAACTACCAGGGCCCCAGCCTGTTGCAAATTTTGGCCAACCTGCCCGTGACTCCGGCGGATACCCATCTGCCCCTGGCCTTCCCGGTGCAGTGGGTGGAAAAATTCTCCTCGTCTGCCGACACCAGCCAGGGCCGGCGCATCTTCTGGGGGCGCGTGGCCGCCGGGCAGGTGCAGCCGGGCCAGCAGGTGCAGGTCTTCCCCAGCGGGCAACTGGCGACCGTGGCCCAGGTACTCACCCACACCCGCCAGCCCCAGGCCGTGGCTGCGGGCCTGAGTGCCGGTGTGGTGCTCGACCGCGAGGTGGACGTCTCGCGTGGCGACTGGCTGCTGCCTGCCCCGGAAGCGGCCCCCGTGGCCGAAGACGACTTTGACGCCCCCGCGGCCATCAGCCCCTGGCCCGCCAGCAAGCAACTGACCGCCACCGTGGCCTGGATGGACGACGAGCCTTTGGTCATTGGCCGCGTCTACTGGGCGCTGCACGGCCACCGCTGGGTCAAGGCCAAGGTGCAGCAAGTGCTGTTCAGCCTGGACGTGCATACCCTGGCGCAGCAGGACGCCACCCAGCTCGCGCCCAACGCCATCGGCCAGGTGCAACTGCTGCTCCAGGAAGCCGTGCCTGCCGCGCCCTTTGCCCAGGCGCGGGTGCTTGGCTCGCTCATCCTGGTGGATACCGCCAGCCACAAGACTGCCGGGGCGGTGCTGGTGCAATAAGCCGGTTCACGCTAGCCCTTTTCCCCATACGCGTGACAAGCCTGCACGAAGGCTGCCAGTGCGGCCGTCAGGGTGTGGGCCGGGCGTTGCAATAAAGAGAAATCACGCCGCAGGGGCGGCAGGGGGCTGGGCAGGACGACCAGTTCGCCCCGGTTCAGCCAGGGCTGCACCAGGACACGGGACAGGCAGCCAATGCCCAGCCCCAGCGCGGCGCAGCGGGCAATGGCTTCCGAGCTGCCCAGGGTCGAGCAGGTGGCGGGCCACTCCTGCAGCAGCGGCAACAGGCTGTGTTCCAGCACCTCGCGCGTGCCTGAACCGGGTTCGCGCAGCAGCCAGTGGGCCTGGCGCAGCGCGGCAATATCGCAACGGCTTTGCGTCCAGCGTGAGCCTGGGCGGGCGACGAGCAGCAGCTCGTCCCGGTACCACGGCTGGCGCTGTAGCGCCGGGGTGCGGCAAGGCCCTTCGGTCAGGCCCAGGTCGACCTCCAGCGCCAGCACCGCGTGCTCTACCTGTTCGCTATTGCCAATGCGCAGATCCACGCTGATGTGCGGGTGGGTGGCTGTCAGGCGGGCCAGCACCAGGGGCAGGACATGGTTGCCGATGGTGCTGCTGGCGGCCAGGTGCAGGCGCACCGGCTGGGTGCTGGTACCGGCGGCACCGACGCTCAGGGCCAGATGCTGGGCCTGCTCCAGCAGGCTGCGGGCCTGTGGCAGCAGGGTGCGGCCCGTGGCGTTCAGCACCAGGGCGCGGCCCTGGCGCTCGAACAGCGTGGTGCCCAGTACGCGTTCGAGCTGCTGCAGCGCCGCACTGGTCGCCGATTGGGACAGCCCCAGCGCCCCGGCTGCTGCCACGGTGGAACCATGGCGCACCACGGCGGTAAACACTTCCATCTGGCGCAGCGTCATGGGCAGCATGGCACATCCTATCTATCGATTTTTTAGTTAAGCGCAACGTAAATTATTCGTTATACAAGCGCGGGTCGTATCCCTACAGTCGCGCCCATGCAAATTGTGACTGGATTGGGATCTCGGGCCGTACCGGGGCTGGTATTGACCGGGGCGGGTGCCCTGCTGTGCATGTTTCTGGAGCGCCTGCCGCTGCTGCAAGCCTGGAGCCTGGGGGCGCTGACCCTGGCGATCGGCCTGGGCATGGTGCTGGGGCATGTGCCGTGGCTGCAAGGCGCGGGCGCGGCCCGCTGGGCGGCCGGGGTGCAACTGGCCAAAGGGCCGGTGTTGCGGGCCGGTATCGTGCTCTACGGCCTGCGCTTGAGCGTGCAGGACATCGCCGCCCTGGGCTGGGGCGCTGTAGCGCTGGATGTGTTCATCCTGACCAGCACCGTGGCGCTGGCCTGGGCGCTGGGGCGCTACGTGTTGAAGCTGGACCCGCGCAGCGCCTTGCTCATTGGTGCGGGCAGTGCCATTTGCGGTGCGGCGGCCGTGCTGGCGACCGCCCCGGTGGCCCAGGCGCGGGAGCGCGATGTGGGCGTGGCCGTGGCGACGGTGGTGGTGTTTGGCACGTTGGCGATGTTTCTGTACCCCTGGCTGGCCGGTGTGCTGTGGCCTGGAACGGCGCACACCAGCCCCGGTTATGGCGTGTACGTGGGCGCAACCGTGCACGAAGTGGCGCAGGTGGTGGTGGCTGCCAGCGCCGTAGGGGGGCAGGCCGCGCATACCGCGGTGATTACCAAGATGCTGCGCGTGCTGCTGCTGGCCCCGTTTTTACTCATCCTGTCGTGGTGGCTGGGGCGTGGTGCCCAGGCGGATGGGGAGCGTGGACGTATCACCGTCCCCTGGTTTGCTGTGGGGTTTGTCGCAGTAGTGTTCCTGCATCCTGGCCTGCCGGCGCAACTGGTGCGCCTGGGGGTGTTGCTGGATCAGGGGCTGCTGGCCATGGCCATGCTGGCTTTGGGGATGGGCATCCAGTGGCAGGCGTTGCGCCGTGCCGGGGCCAGGCCCTTGTGGCTGGCGGGGGCGTTGTGGCTGTGGTTGCTGGGCGCTGGTGCCGTGCTGACGCGCTGGGGGTGGCCTGCGTAAGCAGTCGCACATTCGCCGGGCGGGGGATAGGGACGACAGGGAAGGCCTGCATACAATAGGAATGAGAATGTATATCATTCGTTGCATTTTTATTCCCCGACACCTTGCCTTTTGCGCACCATGCCTGCTGCCGAAACCGTTACCTATCGCGAAGTCGCCACCCTCTACGCCGACCACCACGGCTGGCTGCAAGGCTGGCTGCGCCGCCGGATCGGCCATGCCGGGGATGCGGCAGACCTGGCGCAGGACACCTTTGTGCGCCTGCTCGATGCCCCCGACGAGACGCCCGAGAAGCAGGCCAACTGGCAACTGCGCGAACCGCGTGCCTATCTCACGCTGATCGCCAAACGGCTCGTGGCCAATCTGTACCGGCGCCGCTCCCTGGAGCAGGCCTACCTGGAGGCCTTGGGCCAGATGTCCGAGCCCATGGCGCCATCGCCCGAGGAACGGGCCATCCTGCTGGAAACACTGCAGGAAGTGGACGCCGTCCTGGATGGACTCAAGCCCCTGGTGCGGGCGGCCTTTCTGCTGGCGCAGCTCGAAGGACTGGGCTATGCCGAGATCGCTGCGCGTCAGGCCTTGAGCGAACGCACCGTCAAGCGCTACATGGCGCAGGCCATGGCCCGCTGCATTGTGCTGCTGCCATGAGCACGGCGCATCGAACCTCCGCCGCAGCGGGCGGCACCGCCATCAGCGAAAAAGTGGCGCTGCAGGCTGCCGAATGGTTTTTCCTGCTGCAGGACGGTAAGGTCAGCGCCCAGGACCATCAGCGTTGCCAACGCTGGCGTGCGGCCCACCCTGCGCATGAAGCCGCCTGGCAGAAGGCGCAGCAGGTTGGGCAGCGGTTTGCGCAATTGCCGCCATCGCTGGCGCTGACCACGCTGAACCGCCCGGCAGCGCAGCGCCGGGCTGCCGCCCAGGCCCTGGCCGTATTGCTGCTGGCGGCACCTGCCGGGTGGCTGGCCTGGCGCCAAGCGGGGGGCATCGACCTATGGGCCGACTACCGCAGTGCCACGGGAGAGCGCCGCGAGGTCGTTCTGGCCGATGGCAGCAGTGTCCAGCTGGATACGGCCAGCGCCATCGATGTCCATTTCGATAGCGAGTTGCGCTTGATCCGCCTGTGCCATGGCGCGATTCATGTGCAGACGGCGGCCGATCCGCAGCCCGCGTATCGCCCCTTCGTGGTGGCCACGGAGCAAGGCCGGCTGCGTGCGTTGGGCACGCGCTTTACCGTGCGCCAGGACGGCGGCTTCACCCGTGTGGCCGTATTCGAAGGTGCGGTGGAAATGCGCCCGGCAGACAGCGCGGCCCCGGCACAGGTGCTCCAGGCGGGCCAGCAGGCGCAGATGGGCGAGCGCGAAATCAGCGCCATCGAAGCCGTGCCGCCCCATGCCGATGGCTGGACGCGCGGCGTGCTGCAGGTGCGCAATATGCGCCTGGATGATTTTGCGGCGGAGCTGGCACGCTACCGCCCCGGCATCGTGCGCTGCGATCCTGCCGTGGCCGGGCTGCGCATCTCGGGCGCATTCCAGTTGCGCGACACCACCCCCGTGCTGGACAGCCTGCCCCAGGTGCTGCCCGTCGCCGTGCGGTACCGCACGCGCTACTGGGCCACGCTGACCGCGCCGGGTGATTGAAAAAATTTTTGCGTACCGGCTCCAAAAAACTGTCCCTTTTCCCGATCTGGCGTGTGAAGCCTTGGAAACCTTGATTCACACACCTTTCAGGAGCAATACATCCATGGGCCGATATTCATCCCTGTCCGCAACATCCCTGCCTTCGCGCCGCGTGCTGGCGCTGGCGGTGCGCAGTGCGCTTCTGGTCATGGCCTGCTCGGCAGTGCCGAGCCAGGCGCAGACTGCCGCAGCCGCGCCTGCAGCGGCGCAGGCCGAAGCGGCCCGCAGCTACCAGATCGCGGCCGGCGCGTTGGATGAGGCGCTGGCCAGCTTTGCCGCCAGCGCCGGCGTCAGCATCACCATGCCGCCCGTGCTGGTGCAGGGCCGGACGACGCCCGGATTGCAGGGACGCCATACGGTGCGCGGCGGCTTTGCCCGCTTGTTGGAGGGATCGGGGCTGGAGGCGGTGGGCGGCAGTGGTGGCGTCTATACCCTGCGTGCTGCTGCCGTGCCAGCGGCCAGCCCGGTAGGGCAGGGGGTCGCCTTGGGCGAGGTGCGCGTCACCGCCGAGGCGGATCGTGGTGGCACCACCGAAGGCACGGGCAGTTACACCACGCGCAGTATGAGCACGGCCACGGGGCTCAACCTGTCGATGCGCGAAACGCCGCAGTCGGTCAGCGTGCTCTCGCGCCAGCAGATCGAGGATTTGGGGCTGACGACGCTGGATGACGCGGTGCAGAACGTTACCGGGCTAGTGATGCAGAAGGGCTACTACGTCGGCGATTCCGGCAGCTTCTTCGCCCGTGGCTTTGCAGTCTCGAACATCCTGCTTGATGGCCTGCCTACCACCACTGGCGCCAACGGCACCTTCAATGCGGACAACGATTCGCTCGATATCTATGACCGCGTGGAAGTGGTGCGCGGGGCCACGGGCCTGACCACGGGTGCGGGCACGCCTTCTGCAGCGATCAATCTTGTGCGCAAGCGCCCCACCGCCGAGCGCCAGGGCGGCGTGACCCTGAGCGCGGGTAGCTGGAACAATTACCGTGCCGCCGTGGATGCCAGCGGCCCGTTGAACGAAGCAGGCACGCTGCGCGGTCGGGCGGTGGTGACGGTGCAGGACAGCAAGCACTTCTACGACGTGGCGCATGACCGCAGCCAACAGCTCTACGGCATTCTGGAGGCCGACCTGGGCCCGGCCACCGTGGCAGCGCTGGGCTACCACTACCGCAATGTGGACAGCCAGGGCCGATTAGCTGCACTGCCGTCCCAGGCGGACGGCAGCTTCTATCCAGGGCTGGATCGTTCCACCAACCTTGGCAACGACTTCGACTACTGGAAACAGACCGATCAGACCGTCTTTGCCGATGTGACCCATCAGTTTGCCAATGGCTGGAAGGCCAAGGCCGCGGTGGCATGGAAAAGGCCAGAACAGGACATTCTTTTTTCCGGATTTGGACGCACGGCTGGCGTTTTGCGCCAGAACACGCAAGGCTACCGTCTCGACAACATGCAGGACAGCTATGACTTCTCGCTCAATGGCCCCTTCTCGCTGTTGGGCCGCACCCATGAACTGCTCCTGGGTGCCAGCTATCGCAAACGTGCCAACAAGAACTGGGGTGGATGGGCTGCCTATAGCTGGACGGCCGGTGCACCTGCAGTCGATCCCTATGCCTGGGATTCGTCCAGCGTGAGCCAGCCCGCGATCGACATGGATTTGTGGAAGCAGATCAACGCGGTGCGCCAGAAGAGCGTGTACGCGGCCACGCGGCTGCAGTTGGCCGACCCGCTGAAACTCATACTGGGCATGCGTGTGAACTGGTATGACCACGACCAACAATCCGGGGCAGGCAAAAACTACGCCGTGGATCACGAACTGACCCCCTACGCGGGGCTAGTCTATGCGCTGAACGACAACCATTCGGCCTATGCCAGCTGGACGGAAATCTTTGAGCCGCAGAACAGCTACGACAGGAGCGGAGACCTGCTTGCTCCCATCACCGGAACCAACTACGAGGCTGGAATCAAGGGCGAATACTTCGGCGGCCGTCTCAATGCCAGCCTGGCTACCTTTCTCGTTCGGCAGGAGAACCGTGCTGTGGACGACCTGGACGGCCCCAACCCCTGCCCAGGCAGCACCAGTGGCTATTGCCGACGTGCCGCCGGCGAGGTGGAAAGCAAGGGCTTCGAACTGGAAGTGGGTGGTGCGCTGACACCTGACTGGCAGATCATGGCGGGGTACACCTACGTGAAGACCCGGTACACCAAGGATTCTGTTGCCGCGAATGTCGGCAAGCCCTACGACACTAAATTGCCCAAGCATCAGCTCAAGCTATCCACCAGCTACCGCATGTCTGGGGATCTGCAGCGTTGGCGTGTGGGTGGTAGCGTGCAGGTGCAAAGTCGCATGTATACCGAGGGCACGGGTTACAGGATTGCGCAGGGCGGCTACGCGGTCGTCGGCCTGAATGCGTCCTATGCCATCAACCCTCAGACAGAGCTGCGTATCAACGTCAACAATGTGTTCGACCGGCACTACTACCAGAACGTCGGTTGGCTGACAGGTGGCAACGTTTTCGGCGCACCGCGCAACGTGCTGCTGACGGCGCATTACAGGTTCTGATTACAGTGCTGTCGCTGGTTATAATTGAATAGGAATTGTTCTTGTTTGATTGCGGGCGCCCGGTTCCGCAAAATCGGGCCCTTCATGCCTTCTTCTACTTGTCCCTCGTCCCGCGAAATCGCCACCCTCTACACCGAACACCACGGCTGGCTGCAGGGCTGGCTGCGCAGGAAGGTGGGCAATGCCTTCGATGCGGCCGACCTGGCGCAGGACACCTTCGTGCGCATTCTGGGGGCGCGTGATCCGCAGGCCATCGAAACGCCCCGTGCCTACCTCACCACGGTAGCGAAGGGCGTACTGGTCAACTGGTGCCGCCGTCAGGCCCTGGAGCGGGCCTACCTGGAGGCGCTGGCCCAACTGCCCGAACCCGAGGCTCCCTCGCCCGAGCAGCGGGCCGTGGTGCTTGAGACCCTGCACGAGATCGACGCCATGCTGGATGCCCTGCCGCCGCTGGCGCGGCGTGCCTTTTTGCTCTCGCAACTGGACGGGATGAAGTACGAGGACATCGCCCGGCAGCTCGGCGTGTCCCTCACCAGCGTCAAGCGCTACATGGCCCAGGCCTTCCGCCAGTGCCTGGCCCTGATGGGCGAATGACCGTGCCCCCGCACCTGCTCGACGAAGCGGCCGACTGGCTGATGCGCCTGCACAGCGGCGGCATGACCGCCGCCGAACACGCCGACCTTGAGCGCTGGCGCCAGACCAGCCCCGAGCACGCCCGCGCCTGGGGGCGGGCGGAACAGCTCATGGGCAAGCTCGGCGGCCTGCCCGCTGCCCTGGCCATGCCGACGCTGGGGCGGGCAGAACGTCGCACCCCGCCCGCCCGTCGCACTGCCATCGCCCGGCTGGCCGCGCTGCTGGCCGTCGGGCCTGCCGCCTGGCTGGGCTGGGAACTGGCGCAACACCAAGGCTGGACAGCCGATTTACGCACTGCCCAGGGCGAGCAGCGCAGCCTCACCCTGGCCGATGGCAGCCACCTGCTGCTGGATGCCGGTGCAGCTGTTGATGTCATGTTTGATAGCTATCAGCGCTTGTTGTACCTGCGTAAAGGGGCAATTTCTTTACAAACTGCACCAGACCCTGGCGGTACCCATCGGCCCTTGCTGGTCGAGACGGCGCTGGGGCGGCTGCGTGCGTTGGGCACGCGGTTTACCGTGCGGCTTGCCGATGACGCGCAGTCGCTGCTGCTGGCCGTGACCGAGGGCGCGGTGGAAGTCACTCCGCGCAGCGCCATGCTGCCTGTCGCCGTGGTGGCTGCCGGGCGGCAGATCGTTCTGACGGGGCAGGGCGTCGGGCCGCAACAGCCCGTGGCATCCCAGGCCCAGGCCTGGGTGCATGGCATGTTGATGGCCGACGCCATGCCGCTGGCCGAGGTTTGTGCCCAGTTGGCCCGCTACCGGCCCGGCGTGCTGCGCTGTGCGCCGGAGGTGGCGCAGCGCAAAGTCTCCGGTGCCTACCCGCTGGGAGATACCGACCAGGCGCTGTCCATGCTGGCCGAGACCTATGCGCTGCAGGTCAGCCGCCGCTGGGGCGGCTACTGGGTCATGGTCGAAGCCCGGCAGTAAAAATTTTTTCGCCAAGGGTGGCACTTTTTGGCAAATGGCTTGGCAAGGCTGGTGAAGCCATTCGTTTTCCATCTTTCCAAAGGTTCACCTCTTTATGCCTGCTTTACCGGCCTTGCCTTCTGTTTCTTCTTCTCGGCGCCCCGTTGCCCATGCGGCACGCCTTGCCTTGCTGGGCTGGGCGCTGGCAGGCGTGCCTGCCGCGTTTGCGGCTGATGCACTGCCTGTTCAGGCTGCCCCGTCCGTCCAGACCTATCAGATCGCCCCTGGCCCGCTGGGCCGGGCGCTGGCCGAGGTGGCATCCTCGGTAGGCATGGCGCTGGCGTTCGACCCGGCGCTTACGGACGGGCGGCAAAGCCCGGCCCTCGTGGGTAGCTACACGCCGCGCGAAGCCCTGCAGCGGCTGCTCGTCGGCAGCGGCCTGCAACTGGTGCAAAGCGCCGACGGGCGCTACCTGTTGCAAAAACTGCCCGCGCTGCCGCGTGAAAGCGCCACTTTGGGCGAAGTGCGCGTAACGGCCAGAGCCGTAAGCGGCGGCACCACCGAGGGCACGGGCAGCTACACCACCAGCAGCACCAGCACCGCCACCCGGCTGCCGCTCACGCAGCGGGAAACACCGCAGTCCGTCACCGTCATCACCCGCCAGCAGATGGACGACCAGGGCCTGACCGGCGTCGCGGACGCGCTCCGGCAGGCGCCCGGCATCACGGTCAACCGCGACAACACCGAGGGCTACAGCTTCTATGCCCGGGGCTTCCAGGTCGAGAACTTCCAGTTCGATGGCGTGCCCAGCCTGTCCACGGCCGGCGGCAACGTGCGCGACAACTACAGCATCACCGACGCTGCCATCTACGACCGCGTGGAAATCCTCAAGGGCGCGACGGGCCTCGTGAATGGCGCGGGCTACCCGTCGGGCGTCGTCAACCTCGTGCGCAAGCGCCCCACGGCCGACTTCCAGGGCCACCCGCTGCTACACGGAGGGCGCCAAGGTGCGCAACCGCGGCATCGACCTGGAGGTCACGGGCTCGCCCGCACCAGGCTGGAACGTTGCCGCCAGCTTCACCTTCAGCGATCCGGAGTACGTGGCCGGCCCGAATGCGGGCAAGGACTACGATACCACTCTGCCGCGCAAGGTCTTCAAGCTGTCCACCGACTACCGCCTGCCCGGTGGACGGTGGCGCGTGGGAGGTGGCGTGCAGGCCCAGAGCGCCATGTTCCACAACGGCAACGGCTTTCACATCCGGCAGGGCGGCTACACGTTGCTGAACCTGCATGCGGGCTACGAGTTCAACAGCCACCTGCGGTTGCAGTTGAACGTGCGCAACGCGCTGGACAAGCATTACTACCAGACCATCCCGACCAACAACAACTATGGCGGCGTCTTCGTCGGCACGCCGCGCAGCTTTGCGCTGACCTTGCGCTACGACTATTGAACGGAGGTCTTCTTCGCTGCCCGCCTGGCCGTCGCCTCCGCTACCTTGCCGCGCAGGAAGAGCGGCAGCGATTGCCTGGCACTGCCATGTTGATCATTTTGCGCATTGCCTCCCGTTGCGCACATTGAAACTCCTCCCGGTGGCGAATGCGAACCAGAGTCCTGGCTGGATACCGTCCGAACCACCGGGTACATCCAGGGTATTGAAATGATTCTTGTTTGCAGAGTTATCATGCCGCCCCATGGAACTATCCGCTGCCTTCACCCGCTCTCTGCTGTCGGGCTTCGACCGCGCCTATGCCGACCTGCTGCGCGTGGCGACGCGCAGCACCGGCTCCCGCGACGAGGCGGGCGATCTCGTTCATGACACCTGGTTGCGGCTGGCCGAACATGCGCAGGGCGCTGCGGATGAACCGCCCGGCCAAGACGCCGTGAGCGCTGCACCGCGTGATGCCACGGCCTACCTGGCCGCGATGGCGCAGAACCTAGCACTGGATGCGCACCGCCGCCGCCAGCGCCAGGGGCGCTACCTGGGCGCCGAGGCCGTGCGCGAGCAACTCGCGCCCAGCCATGCCCCGGACGTGGCCGATACCGTCATGTACCGGCAGGCGCTGGCTGCGCTGGAGGCGGCCCTGGCCGCGTTGCCCGAGCGCTGCCGTGCAGTCTTCGTGGCGCACCGCGTGCAGGGAGAAAGGCAGTCCGATATCGCTGCCCGCCTGGGCGTGTCGCTGAACACCGTGGAGCGCGACCTGATGCAGGCCAATGACTGCATCGAGGATGCCTTGCACCGCTGGCGCGGCAACAGCCTGGCCAGCGTGCGGCGCACGGGCCGCCGCCGCAGCCTGGGCAC
Organism: uncultured Comamonas sp.; assembly: GCA_902175065.1. Classification (GTDB taxonomy): domain Bacteria; phylum Pseudomonadota; class Gammaproteobacteria; order Burkholderiales; family Burkholderiaceae_C; genus Comamonas. The sequence goes on from CABIIJ010000037.1 coordinate 42,595, forward strand.
CTTGCTGGGGCTGGCCGGAATGGGCCTGGGTGCCAGCGTGGGCTGGCAGCAGTGGCAGTGGTACCGCCACAGCCATGTGCAGTGGCAGGCGAGCTGGAGCAGCCCGCACGGGCGCCAGGTGCGCCATGCGCTGCCCGATGGCTCCAGCCTTTGGCTGGATGCCCTCAGCAGCGCCGAACTGCAGTATTTCGCCACGCGGCGTACGGTGCAGTTGGCGCAGGGGGCCGCCTTCTTCGCGGTGGCGCGGGACGAAGACCGGCCCTTCACCGTGCAGGCTGCCGGTCTGCGGGTGACGGTGCTGGGCACGCGCTTTGGCGTGGAGATCACGCCCCGGCCCGATGGCGGGGCCGCGCAGGTCAGCGTGCAGGTGGAATCGGGCCGCGTGCGCGTGGAGCGCGATGCGGACGGCGCGGGCGCAGCCTTTGCGCACGAGCTGGCGGCCGGGCAGGGCCTGCAATGGCGCAGCGGCCAGGAGGCGCCGCAACTGCTGGCGCAGGAGACGGCAGCCCCGTGGCGCCATGGCGAGCTGGTGTTTGCCGATGCCACGCTGGGCGAGGCGCTGCAGCGGCTGTCGCGCTACACGCCGTTCGTGCTGCGCAGCACGCCGGACGTGGCCGACCTGCCGCTGAGTGGCCGCGTGCGCATCGCCCAGGCCCAGGCCTGGATCCGGGCGCTGCCCCAGGCCCTGCCGGTGCAGGTTCGTCCGCAGGCGGATGGCGGTCTGCTGGTGGCCGCGATTCCTTGAAAAAGGAATTGATAGCTTTTTTCCGCTCTGTTTAATTGAATTTCAAATAGAAAAATGTCTGAAATTAAATTAAACAGAGCGGGAAAAGCTCATGTATTCATAGCTCGCAAACTTTTTTTCAGGGTTGGGCAGCAGGCAGACGTCCAGACAGTGATCCCGATGGATTGACCTCATCACTGACGCAAAGGACGACCTCATGCTTCCGCTCTTTTCCCGCTTCCGTCGCACGCCGCTGGCCCAGGCCGCGCTGTGCCTGGGTCTGGCCCTGCCGCTGCCGGCCGCCCTGGCCCAGGCAGGCGGCCCGGCACCGACGGCACGTTTCGACATTGCCGCACAGCCGCTGGCCGGTGCGCTGGATCAGTTTGCCCGCCAGGCCGGGCTGCAGTTGGTGTTCCAGCCCGGTCTGGCCGCGCAGCGCCAGGCACCCGCCGTGCATGGCGAGCTGCCGCTGCGCCAGGCGCTGGACGTGCTGCTGGAGGGCAGCGGCCTGTACGGCCAGATGCGGGATGGCACGCTGACCGTGCAGCAGTCCGCGTCTGGCGAGGCAATGTTGGGCGAGGTCAGGGTGGTGTCGAACCAGCTTGGTGAAATCACCGAGGGCACGGGCAGCTACACGCCCGGCACCATCGCCACTGCCACGCGGCTGGTGCTCACGCCGCGCGAGACGCCGCAGTCGATCAGCGTGGTCACGCGCCAGGAGATGGACGACTTCAATCTCACCTCGATCGACCGCGTGATGGAACACACGCCGGGCGTGAGTATCGTCACCTATGACAGCGAGCGCACCCAGTACTACGCACGCGGCTTTGCGATCCAGAACTTCCAGTACGACGGCATTCCGATGCTGCGTGACTCGGCCTATTCGGCCGGGCACACCCTGACCGACATGGCGATCTACGACCGTGTGGAGGTGCTCAAGGGCGCCACCGGCCTGTTGACGGGCAGCGGCGATCCGGGTGCGACGATCAACCTGATCCGCAAGAAACCCACGCGAGAATTCCAGGGCAGCGCCTCGCTGGGCATCGGTTCGTGGCAGAACTACCGCACCCAACTGGATTTCAGCGGCGCTCTCAACGAAAGCGGCAGCGTGCGCGGCCGGGCCGTGGTTGCCTATCAGGACAGGCAATCGCACCTGGACCACTACCAGCGCAAGACCGGTGTGCTCTACGGCATTGTCGAAGCCGACCTGACGCCCGCCACGCTGCTGACCGTGGGCGCCGACTGGCAGGACAACGACCCCAAGGGCAGCACCTGGGGCGGCATTCCGATCTACGACGCCAACGGCAACTTCAACACCATGCCACGCTCGTTCAACAACGGCGCACGCTGGAGCGGCTGGAACCAGTATTCGCGCACCGTGTTCGCCACGCTGGAACATGCCTTCGACAACGAATGGGTGGCCAAGCTGCAGTTGAACCACCAGATCAACGGCTACGATGCGAAGCTGTCGGCTGCCGCCAGCGGCAACCCCGATCCGGTCACCGGCGCCGGCGTGCGCCTCTGGGGCCCGACCTGGTACGACGGCAAGACCACCAGCGACGCCATGGACGTCTACGCCAGCGGGCCGTTCACGCTGCTCGGACGCAGGCACGAGCTCGTGCTGGGCGGCAGCATCTCCAAGCGGCAGTGGGAAAGCGATACCTTGCGGCAGCCTGGCTATGACCAGAACGTGGCCGACTACTACGCCTGGAACGGCGATATTCCCTACCCGACTTGGCAGCATTCCGGCCATTACGGCGAGACCACCCGCGAAAGCGGCCTGTACGCCGCCGCCCGCCTGAACCTCCATGACAACCTGAAGTTGATCGCCGGCAGCCGCGTGCTCAACTACGAGGACGACGAGTTCAAGAAAACCGGTGTCGCCGTTCCCTACCTGGGCGTGGTGGTCGACCTGAACCCGCAGCTCTCGGCCTATGCTAGCTACACCACGATCTACAAGCCCCAGTCGGCGCAGACCGTCGAAGGCAGGACTCTCGACCCGCTGGAGGGCCAGAACAAGGAGATCGGCCTCAAGGGCGCCTTCCTGGGCGGCCGCCTGAACACCAGCATCGCCTACTTCCAGCTCGACCAGGACAACTACCCGGAATACACCAGCGAGCAGACCCCCACCGGCGGCACCGCTGCCCGCGCCATCCAGGGCGTCAAGACCAAGGGCTACGAGCTGGAACTGTCCGGGCAACTGACTCCGCAATGGCAGGTGCACGCCGGCTTCAGCCACAAGATCTCCCGCCAGCAGGGCGTGAAGGTGGCCACGCTGACACCGGAGAACGTCTTCACGCTCTACGCCAGCTACAAACCCGCTGCGCTGCCGGGCCTGACGCTGGGCGGCGGCGCACGCTGGCAGGACAAGACCTGGGGCGCGGTCACCGACCTGGTGAACCCGGGTTCGGAAGTCGATGCCGTGTCCAAGGCCTACTGGCTGTTCGACGCCTCGGCCCGCTACCAGTTCAACAAGCACCTGTCGGCCACGCTGACGGTCAACAACCTGCTGGACAAGAAGTACTACACCATCTTCAACTGGTACAGCACCTACACCTGGGGCGAGCCGCGCAGTGTGAACGTCAGCCTGACCTACAAGTTCTGAGCGCTTGCTGCCGATGGCGGAAAAAAAAGTGGCCCTTTTTTCGTTTTCGTTTGTCATAGAGGGGAGAGGGCCGTTTTTTGCGGCCTTTCGCCCCATGTCTTCCTGACCGTCCTTCCCCCCCTGTCCTATGTCCAGTACCCCAGCCGCCCGCTCCGGGCCTTCCCTGTTGTCCCGCGTGCTGGCTGCCCTGCTGGGCGGCTATGCCTTCACCTGGGGCTTTATTGCCCTGGGTACGGCGGGCCTGTTCGCCCTGGGGCTGGAGTTTCACGATGCCGAGCACCTGAGCGCCATGCTCGGCGTGCTCTTGTATTTGGCAGTGTTCCTGTGGGCCATTGCCGCCGGCAGCTTGCGCCGGGTGTGGGCCGTGCTGGCGGGCGGCGGGGCGCTGATGGCCCTGGTCGCCTCGCTGGTGCAGTGGGGGCTGGTGTGACGCGGCTGACCTGGCTTCAGAATCCTTGATGGAGAAAAAAACGGATGTTCCCCTCCTTCCGCCACGCGATGACGTGGCTGCATACCTGGTTCGGCCTGACCCTGGGCTTCGTGCTCATGGCGGCGTTCTTCTTCGGGGCGCTATCGGTGTTCGACCGCGAGATCGACCGCTGGGCGATTCCCGAGTCGCGCTTTGCGCCGCAGCCCATGCCGTCGTTCGACCGGTTGCTGCGCCCGGTGTTCGAGGACATGCAGCCGAGCCAGCAGAGCCTGGATTTCATGCGCGACAAGGTCAATGGCCCGCTGCCTGAGCGCTTCGACACCGTGCGCCGCTGGGGTGCCTACACCACGCACCGCGACCCGGTGCTGGGCCTGTTCGCGGGCTACGAGGTGCCCAACGCCAAGGATCCGGAGCAGGGCGCCTGGGGCAACCGCACCATCGACCCGCGCAGCGGTGCCGCGCTGCCGGATGACCGGCTGAAGATCGGCAGCCAGTTCTTCTACCCGCTGCACTACAGCCTGAACCTGCATTGGGCAAACCTGGGCACCTGGATCGTGGGCCTGGCCGGGCTGGTGATGCTGGCGGCGCTGGTCAGCGGCGTGGTCATGCACCGCAAGATCTTCCGCGAGTTCTTCACCTTCCGCCCGAAGAAGGCCACGCAGCGCAGCACGCTCGACCTGCACAACATGACCGGCGTGCTGGCGCTGCCGTTTCACTTCTTCTTCGCCTTTACCGGGGTGGTGATTTTTGCGGGTATCTACTTCCCGGTGTCGCATACCCAGCTGGAGCCGCTGCACGAACTGCACGAGCAGATGGAGGCGCAGGAAACCGGCCTGCCGCACGACCGTGCGGGCGTGGCCGCGCCGCTGGCCTCGGTGGACGCCATGATGGCCGAGGCGCAGCGCCGCTGGGCCGCCAGGGACATGGCGGGCGAGGTGGGCTTCCTCGCCGTGCAGCATGTGGGCGATGCCAACGGCTACGTCAGCATCTACCGCGCCGGCACCGACCGCATCGCGCTGGTGGGCGACGGCATCCACTTCAAGGCCAGCACCGGCGAGGTGCTGCGCGAAGACCCACCGCCCACCGTGGTGGACAGCGTCAACACCTTCCTGACCGGCCTGCACCTGCAGCACTTCCGCCACTGGCTGCTGCGCTGGCTGTACGTGCTGGGCGGGCTGATGGGCTGCGTGTGCATCGCCACGGGCTTTGTCTTCTTCGTCGAAAAGCGCAAGAAGCAGCACGCCAGGCAGGGCAGCCAGGGGGCGCGGGTGGTGGATGCGCTGGCGGTGACGACTGTCACCGGCATGGTGCTGGCCACGCTGGCCATCCTCGTCGCCAACCGGCTCTTGCCGGAAACCTTGCCTGCCAGCTGGCCGCCGGCCTTGCAGCATCGGGGCGACGTGGAGCAGTGGCTGTTCTGGGCCGCCTGGGCGCTGGCCATGGCGCACGCCTTTTGGCGCAGCGCCCCGGTGGCCCAGGGGGGACGCAATCCGGCCTGGCGCGAGCAGTGCGGTGCCATTGCCGTGCTGGCGGTGCTGGCCGTGGGCCTGAACTGGCTGACCACGGGCGATCATTTGCTCAGGACGGTGTTCACCGCGCCCTATTCGCCCTATTGGCCGGTGGCGGGGGTCGACCTGGCCCTGTTGGCCACCGCAGCCGCTGCTGCATGGGCCGCGCGGCGGCTGGGGCAGCGCACCGCCGCCCCGGTGCGGAGCGTGGAGGTGGCCCATGCGTGATGCGGTATTGCTGACGGCGGCGCTGCTGGCCTGTACGGCAGGCATGGGCTGGCTGGCGCTGGCCATGGAAGAACATTGGTCAACGGTGCGGGGTGCTGCCCCCAGCCGTGCCCAGGCGCTGCGCCTGCGGGTGCTGGGCACGGCGGGCCTGCTGGCCGGGCTGGCGTTGTGCCTGCAGGCCGACCATGCCTCGATGGCCGTGCTGGTGTGGGTGATGGCGCTGGCCGCTGCTGCCCTGGCCATTGCCCAGGCCCTGACCTGGCGGCCCCGCTGGCTGCGGGTGCTGGCCTGGGTGGCGGGATGAGGTGGGCCGTGACCCCGGACGGGAAGGCCAGCCAATGAAGGGTGGAAAACGCAAGGGCGCGGCGGCAGTGGCCGCTGGCGTCGCCGTGGTCGTGGCGGTTCTGGCCGGGACGGCGCTGTGGCAGCAGGCCCGGCCCACCGTGGCCTACCAGACCGAGGCCGTGGCCCGCACGGACGTCGAGGCCACGGTCACCGCCATCGGCACGCTGCAGCCGCTCAGTTACGTGGATGTGGGCGCCCAGGTTTCGGGCCAGATCGTGCGCCTGGCGGTGGCGCCGGGCGACCCGGTGGCCAAGGGGGATTTGCTGGTCGAGATCGACCCCAGCGTGCAACGCGCGGCGGTGGATGCCGGGCGTGCGTCGCTGGCGGGGCTGCGTGCCCAACTGGCCGAGCAGCAGGCCCAGGCCCGGCTGGCCGGGCAGCAACTGGCCCGCCAGCAGGCACTGATCCTGCACCGGGCCACGCCCGAGGAAGCCGTGCAGACCGCGCAGGCCAACCATGCCGTGGCCCTGGCCCGCATGGCCCACCTCAAGGCCCAGATCGACCAGACCCAGGCCACGCTCCAGGCCGACGAGGCCCGCCTGGGCTATACGCGCATCTATGCGCCCATGACCGGCACGGTGGTGGCGGTGGAGGCCCGCGCCGGGCAGACGCTGAACGCGGCCTACCAGACGCCCAACGTCCTGCGCATTGCCGACCTGTCGGCCATGACGGTCTGGACCGAGGTGTCCGAGGCCGACGTGCGCCGCGTCAGGCCCGGCATGGCGGTCTACTTCACCACGCTGGGCGGTGCGGGCCAGGCCCGGCCCCGGCGCTGGCACAGCACGGTGCGCCAGGTGCTGCCCGCGCCGGCCGCCAGCCCGGCGGGCGCCGTTCCGGCCACCAAAACGGTGGTCTACACGGTGCTGTTCGACGTGGACAACGCCGATGAGGAACTCATGCCGCAGATGACCGCCCAGGTGGTGTTCGTCACGGATCGGGCAGCGCAGGCGCTGGCCGTGCCGCTGGCTGCGGTGCAGGAAGACGGCAGCGCAGGCCCGCAGGTGCGCGTGCTGGATGCGCGGGGCCAGGCCCGGCCCCACCGGGTGGCGCTGGGCGTGCGCAGCCGCCACCAGGTGCAGGTGCTGGACGGCCTGGCCGAGGGCGAGCGCGTGGTGGTCGGGGAGACCGCCCAGGCGGGCGGCCTGCGGTGGCTGCAATGGTGAGCGGGGGCGGGAGCACGCCGCCGCCGGATGCGCTGATTTCCCTGCGCGGCATTCGCAAGCACTACGGCGGCGACAGCGGGCAGCCTGCCGTGACGGTGCTGCACGGCATCGACCTGGACATCCGCGCCGGGGAATTCGTGGCGGTGGTCGGCAGCTCTGGCTCGGGCAAGTCCACGCTCATGAACATCCTGGGCTGCTTGGACCGGCCCAGCGCGGGCAGCTACCGCTTTCAGGGCCAGGACGTGGCGCAACTGGATGCCGATGCGCTGGCCTGGCTGCGGCGCGAGGCCTTTGGCTTCGTGTTCCAGGGCTATCACCTGATTGCCAGCGAAAGCGCGAGCGAGAACGTGCAGATGCCTGCCATCTACGCCGGCCTGCCCAGGGACGAGCGCGTGCGCCGCTCCCGGGCCTTGCTGCAGCGCCTGGGGCTGGGCGAACGCCTGGACAACCGGCCCCACCAGCTTTCGGGCGGGCAGCAGCAGCGCGTCTCCATTGCGCGGGCGCTGATGAACGGCGGCCACATCATCCTGGCCGACGAACCCACGGGCGCCCTGGATTCGCACAGCGGCGCCGAGGTGATGGCGCTGCTGCGCGAGCTGGCCGGGGCCGGCCACACCATCATCCTCATCACCCACGACCGGGCCGTGGCGGCCCAGGCGCAGCGGGTGATTGAAATCCGTGACGGGCGCATTCTGGGCGACAGCGGCGGCCAGGCCGTGCCGCCGGTGGCGGCCCGTTCCCTGCCGGTGCTGGCGCAGGCGCACGCTGCTGGCGGGGCGGCGGCCACGCCCTGGCTGGCGGAGCTGGCCGAGGCCGCCCGCAGCGCCTGGCGCGGGATGCGCCTGAACCGCGTGCGCACCAGCCTGACGCTGCTGGGCATCGTCATCGGGGTGGTGTCGGTCATCGTCATGCTGGCCATCGGCGAAGGGGCGCGGCGCAAGGTGGTCGAGCAGATGGGCACCATGGGCACGGCCATCCTGTATGTCGGCAGCCAGCCGCCCGCCACCGGCGGGCCTGCCGGGCAGATCACCGAGGAAGACCTGGCGGCACTGCGCGAACTGCCCGAGATCCGGCGCGTCATGCCCGTCATCGGCGACCCCATTACCGTGCGCTACGGCAGCGCCGACAAGCAGGTGTACGTGTTTGCTGCCAGCCGGGAGATGCCGCTGGTCCACCACTGGCCGGTGGCGCAGGGCCGCTACTACACCGAGGCCGAGGATCGCACCCTGGCGCCGCTGGTGGTGCTGGGCGCCAAGGCGCGGCGCCACTTCTTTCCCGATACGCCCCACCCGCTGGGGCAGCAGCTCATCATCGGCAGCTCGGCCTTCGAGGTCATCGGCGTGATGAGCGAGCGCGGCGCCGATTCCGGGGCGCAGGACTATGACGACATGGTGTTCATCCCCTACCAGTCCGGGCGTGCCCGCGTCTACCAGGCGCAGACCCAGCCGGACTATGTGGTCATCGAGGCGGTCGCCTCCGGCGTGGTTCATGCCGCCGAGCAGGCCCTGCGCCGCACCCTGCTGGCCCGCCACGGCGGGCGCGAGGACTTCGGCATCGGCAACGCCGCCGCCCGCATCCAGGCCGAAGCGGCCACGCGCCAGAGCATGGCGGTGATGCTGGGCCTGATCGCGGCGGTTTCGCTGGTGGTCGGCGGCATCGGCGTGATGAACGTGATGCTGATGACGGTGCGCGAACGCACGCGCGAGATCGGCATCCGCATGGCCGTGGGCGCCCGCCAGAGCGACATCCTGCGCCAGTTCCTGACCGAGGCCGGGCTGGTCACCCTGGTCGGCGGCTCGGTCGGGGTGGCGGCGGGGCTGGCCGTGGGCGCGGTGCTCATCGCCGCAGGCGTGCCGGTGGTGTTCTCGGTGCGGGCCATGCTGGGCGCCTTTGCCTGCGCCGTGGCCACGGGGCTGGTGTTCGGCTACATGCCGGCCAGGACGGCGGCGCGGCTCGACCCGGTGCGTGCGCTGGCGGGGGAATGACGCGGGCGCATGTGCCGCGCTCTGCCCCGGTGCGGTGCGGGCTTTACTGTGATTTTGGCCATGACTTTTACCGTGACAATCACGCCATGCCTGCTGCCACCCTACCTGCCCCCACCACCATCATCCTGTTTGCCCACGGTTCGCGCGACCCGCGCTGGGCGCAGACGCTCGACCACCTGCAGATTGCGCTGGAGCAGCAGGCCGCCGCCCAGGGCCGCGCCTGCGTGGTGCGCCAGGCGTTTCTGGAATTGATGGAACCGCGCCTGCCCCAGGTACTGGCCGAACTGGGCGCACAGGGGGCGGCAGCGGTGGCGGTGCTGCCGGTGTTCTGGTCGGAAGGCGGGCATGTGCTGCGTGATTTGCCGGCCCTGATCGCCCAGGCGCAGCAGCAGTTCCCCGGCCTGCAGGTGCAGACCTGGCCGGTGCTGTCGCGCTGGCCGGGGTTGCTCGACTGGCTGGCCGGACAGGCCCTGGCGCAGCTTGTGCCGTCGGAATCATAAAAACAGGAGCTTTTTCCGCTGATATATGAACGATTTCAGATTGTTTTGTATCTGAAATTCAATATATTAAAGCGGTAGAAGCTATCAAAATCAATTATCCAAAGGCGCCTGGATGATTTTGCAGGGAATCTAGGGTTTTCCCTGTAATTTAAAAGGTGCTACCTCTGCGACATTTCGAGACCTTCTAGGGTTGCACCTAGGAACCTGTCCACGCTCTTTTCATGGCGCCCGTTGCAAGCAACCCTTCGGGCAAGGCAGCAAAAAACCGCACTCGTCGTTGCGCACCTTGACCAGGCCACCAGCCTGGCCTGCGGCACGCGCCTGGATTGCGGCTTTTTGCCGCCTGGCGGGCACCATGAAAAGAGCATGAACAGGTTCTGAGTGCGCTCTTTACTATTTCGAGGTTGTTCGTTATGTCCACCACCATTGGTATCAAAGTTGATGAAGCGCTGCGCGAGCGCATCCGCACGGCTGCCCAGAATCTTGGGCGCACCCCGCACTGGCTGCTCAAGCAGGCCGTCGTCCAGTATGTCGATGCCCTGGAGCGCGGCCTGCCCAGCATCCGCCTGCTGGGCACCGATGCCATGCCGGGAGACGAGGGTGTCGAGGAGGAGCAACCCTCTGCCGGGCAAGAGGTGCAACCTTTCCTGCACTTCGCCCAGTCCATCCTGCCGCAGACACCGCTGCGGGCCGCCATTACCGCCGCCTGGCACCGGCCCGAGACCGAGTGCCTGCCCGCCCTGCTGCCCCTGGCGCGGGCCAGCGATGCCGAGCAGGCGGGCAAGATCCACACCCTGGCTGCCAAGCTGGTGCAGGGGCTGCGCGATGCCCCGGTGACCAGCGGCGTGGCTGCGCTGGTGCAGGAGTTCTCGCTCTCCAGCCAGGAGGGCGTGGCGCTGATGTGCCTGGCCGAAGCGCTGCTGCGCATCCCCGACAAGGCGACGCGCGATGCGCTGATCCGCGACAAGATCAGCCATGGCGACTGGAAGGCGCACGTCGGGCGCTCGCAGTCGATGTTCGTCAATGCCGCCGCCTGGGGGTTGGTGCTGACCGGCAAGCTGACCAGTACGAACAGTGAAAAAAATCTTTCGTCGGCGCTGACCCGCGTCATCGGCAAGGGCGGCGAGCCGCTCATCCGCCAGGGTGTGAACCACGCCATGAAGCTGATGGGCGAGCAGTTCGTCACCGGCCAGAACATTGCCGAGGCGCTGGCCAACAGCCGCAAGTTCGAGGCCCAGGGCTTCCGCTACAGCTACGACATGCTGGGCGAGGCCGCCACCACCGAGGCGGACGCCCAGCGCTACCTGCGCGACTACGAGCAGGCCATCCACGCCATCGGCGCGGCCTCGGCCGGGCGGGGCATTTTCGAAGGGCCGGGCATCTCGATCAAGCTCTCGGCCCTGCACCCGCGCTACAGCCGCGCCCAGTACGACCGCGTGATGGGCGAGCTGCTGCCGCGCGTGCTGCATCTGGCCGAGCTGGCCAAGCAGTACGACATCGGCATGAACATCGACGCCGAGGAAGCCGACCGCCTGGAGCTGTCCCTGGACCTGATGGAAGCGCTGTGCGCCGCGCCTTCGCTCAAGGGCTGGAGCGGCATCGGCTTCGTCGTGCAGGCCTACCAGAAGCGCTGCCCGCACGTCATCGACTACCTGATCGACCTGGCCCGCCGCAGCCGCCGCCGCCTGATGGTGCGGCTGGTCAAGGGCGCGTACTGGGACAGCGAGATCAAACGCGCCCAGCTCGACGGCCTGGCGGGTTACCCCGTCTACACCCGCAAGGTGTATACCGATGTGAGCTACCTGGCCTGCGCCCGCAAGCTGCTGGAGGTGCCGGACGCCATCTACCCGCAGTTCGCCACGCACAACGCGCAGACCCTGGCCAGCATCTACCAGCTGGCGACCAGCGTGGGCGGCAGCTATTACAGCGGCCAGTACGAATTCCAGTGCCTGCACGGCATGGGCGAGCCGCTGTACGCCCAGGTCACCGGTGCCATCGCCGACGGCAAGCTGGCCCGCCCCTGCCGCGTGTACGCCCCGGTGGGCAACCATGAAACCCTGCTGGCCTACCTGGTGCGCCGCCTGCTGGAGAACGGTGCCAACACCTCGTTCGTGAACCGCATTGGCGACCCGGACGTGCCGGTGGCCGAGCTGGTGGCCGACCCGGTGGAGGAGGTCATGCAGATTGCCAGCCAGGATGGCCGCCTGGGCGCACCGCACCCGAAAATCCCGCTGCCCGCCAACCTGCTGGCCCAGGGGCCGCAAGGCCGGGCCAACTCGCGCGGGGTGAATCTGGCGCACGAGCAGCAACTGGCCTCCCTGGCCGCCGCACTCTTGAACAGCACCACGCAGCACTGGCTGGCCGCCCCGGCGGACGTGCCCCTGCCCGCCGACCCGGCGCAGGCCGAAGGCTGGGCGGCAATGCGCAATCCGGCCGAGCTGTCCGACACCGTGGGCTGGGTGCGCGAAGCCAGCGCTGCCGATGCCCAGGCGGCCGCCGAACGCGCCGCCCGTGCCGCGCCCATCTGGGCGGGCACCCCGCCCGCTGCCCGTGGCGACGTGCTGCAACGCGCGGCCGATCTGCTGGAGCAGCGCAGCCAGGTGCTGATGGGCCTGATCGTGCGCGAAGCGGGCAAGACGCTGCCCAACGCCGTGGCGGAAATCCGCGAGGCCGTGGACTTCCTGCGCTACTACGGCGCCCTGGTGGCTGACCAGTTCGACAATGCCCGCGAACGCCCCCTGGGGGTGGTTCTGGCGATCAGCCCGTGGAACTTCCCGCTGGCCATCTTCTGCGGCCAGGTGGCCGCCGCCCTGGCCGCAGGCAACACCGTGCTGGCCAAGCCGGCCGAGCAGACGCCGCTGACCGCCGCCGCCATGGTCGCCATCCTGCATGAAGCCGGGGTGCCGCGCGATGCGCTGCAATTCGTCCCCGGCCAGGGCGAAACCGTGGGCGCAACCCTGGTGGCACATCCGCAGGTGGCGGGGGTGATGTTCACCGGCTCCACCGAGGTGGCCCGCATCATTGCCAGGCAACTGGCCCGGCGCCTGTCGCCCGGCGGCCAGCCGATTCCGCTGATTGCCGAAACCGGCGGGCAGAACGCCATGATCGTCGACTCCTCCGCCCTGGCCGAGCAGGTGGTGGGCGACGTGCTGACCTCGGCCTTCGACTCGGCAGGCCAGCGCTGCTCGGCCCTGCGCCTGTTGTGCGTGCAGGAAGACGTGGCCGAGCGCCAGCTCACCATGCTGCGCGAAGCCCTGCAGGAATGGAGCCTGGGCAACCCCGACCGCCAGAGCACCGACGTCGGCCCCGTGATCGACGAAGAAGCCCGCGCCCAGATCGAGGCGCACATCCAGCAGATGCAGGAGGCGGGCCAGAAAGTCACCCGCGTGCAGCGTGCCGACGGCCCGCTGAACGGCCACTTCGTCGCCCCGGCCATCATCGAGATCGACAGCGCCCGGCGCCTGACCCGCGAGGTCTTCGGCCCGGTGCTGCACGTCATCCGCTTCCAGCGCGACCAGCTCGATGCCCTGGTGGACGACATCAACGCCACCGGCTACGGCCTGACCTTCGGCGTGCACAGCCGCATCGACGAAACCATCGACCGCCTGACCCGCCGCATCCAGGCCGGCAACGTGTACGTGAACCGCAACGTGGTCGGCGCCGTGGTCGGCGTGCAGCCCTTTGGCGGCATGGGCCTGTCCGGCACCGGCCCCAAGGCGGGCGGGCCGCTGTACCTGTACCGCCTGGTGCAGGGCCAGCCCAACGTGGCCCTGGCTGCATTGCCCCGGGTGGAGCACGGCACTGCCGCGCCGCAACTGCTGGCCAGCCTGCAGACGGCGGTGATTGCCGGGGTGGAACAGTCGGGGCGCCTGTGCGCCGAGGCGCTGGCCGCCTCGCGCCTGGGCACCAGCCTGCTGCTCACCGGCCCGACCGGGGAGAGCAACCGCTACCGCCTGCTGCCGCGCGGCGCCGTCTGGGCCTTGCCGCGCACGCCGCTGGGCCTGATGCACCAGGTGGCCGCCGCCCTGGCCACCGGCAACCCCTGCCATGTGGTGCTGCCCGCGCAGGACAACGGCTGCGCCGCCGCCTGGCACGCCCTGCGGGCGGCTGCCGGCGATGCCGGTACGGCCTGGCTGCACAGCGCCGACAGCGCCAGCCTGGAGGATGCCGCCGCCCCCCTGAGCGCCTTGCTGTTCGAGGGCGATGGCGATGCCCTGGTGACCATCACCACCCAGGTGGCGGCGCGTGCCGGCGCCATCGTGCGCATCGAGAGCCGCAGCAGCGAAGCGCTGCACGCCGGGCAAGGCTATGACCTGGCCGCCCTGCTGCATGAACAGTCCATCAGCACCAACACGGCAGCAGCGGGCGGCAATGCCCAGCTGATGACCATGGCCTGAACCCCATCCCAAGCAAAGGAAAAAGACAACCGTGTCCGGTAATTTCTACACCTACATCGCCTTGGCGCTGTATTTCGGCCTCATGCTGTTGATCGGCTATCTGGCGTTTCTCAAAACCAGCGACCACGAGGGCTACATGCTGGCCGGGCGAGGCCTGCCGCCCTGGGTGGCGGCACTCAGTGCGGGCGCTTCGGACATGTCGGGCTGGCTCATCATGGGCCTGCCCGGGGCCATCTACACCACCGGCCTGATCGAAGGCTGGATCGCCGTGGGCCTGTTCATCGGCGCCTACCTGAACTGGCGGCTGGTGGCGCCCCGGCTGCGGGCCTACACCGAAGTGTCCAAAAACTCCATCACGCTGCCCAGCTTCTTCGAGAACCGCCTGCGCGACAACACGCGCCTGCTGCGCAGCGTCTCCAGCATCATCATCCTGGTGTTCTTCACGCTGTATTGCTCCTCGGGCATGGTGGCGGGCGGCAAGTTCTTTGAAAGCGCCTTCGGCGGCGACTACATGACGGGCCTGCTGCTGGTGACGGCAGTGACGCTGGTCTACACGCTGTTCGGCGGCTTTCTGGGCGCTTCGCTGACCGACGTGGTGCAGGGCCTGATGATGGTGGTGGCGCTGATCGTGGTGCCTGCCGTGGCGATTTTCGCCGTGGGCGGCATGGGGGAGACCGCCAGCCTCGTCTCCACGGTGGGCGCGGGCAATCTGTCGCTGATCGGCGCGGGCAAGATGACGGCGGGCGCGGCGGCGCTGGTCATCATTTCGGGCCTGGCCTGGGGGCTGGGCTACTTCGGCCAGCCGCACATCGTCGTGCGCTTCATGGCCCTGCGCACGCCGCAAGAGGCCGCCAGCGCCCGCCGCATCGGCGCAAGCTGGCAGTTCCTGTCGCTGGGCGGCGCGGTGTGCAGCGGCTTGATCGGCATTGCTTATTTCAGCAAGTTCGGCAATGCCCCGGCCGATGCCGAAACCGTGGTGCTGCTGCTGTCGCAGGTGCTGCTGCATCCGCTGGTCGCGGGCTTTGTGCTGGCCGCCGTGCTGGCCGCCATCATGAGCACGCTGTCCAGCCAGTTGCTGGTGTGTTCTTCTGCCCTGGTGGAAGACATGTACCTTGCTGCACGCAAGACGGCGCCCAGCCAGCGCACGCTGATGCTGCTGGGCCGCGCCGGGGTGCTGGCCGTGACCGTGGTCGCGGCGGTGCTGGCGGCCAACCCCAGCGACACCATCCTGGGCCTGGTGGCCTTTGCCTGGGCCGGGTTCGGCGCATCCTTCGGCCCGCTGGTGCTGCTCAGCCTGTACTGGCGCAAGCTGACCAACGTGGGTGCGTTGGCCGGCATGGTGGCCGGCTCCGTCATGGTGTTCGTGTGGAAGCGCCTGGATACCGGCATTTACGAGCTGCTGCCCGCCTTCATCGTCAGCATGGTGGTGATGGTGCTGGTCAGCCTTGTCACCTACAAGCGCAACGAGGAGATCGAACGGGAGTTCGAGCAGACCTGCAAGGCCGTGGCCTGAGCGCTGGACGCTGGATGAAAGGCAATGCCCAGGGCTTCGGCCCTGGGCATTTTTTCAAGTTCGGGTGCCTTGTGCCGATAGGGATAGGTAAACCAAGCGCCTGCCTTCCTGCTGCCCGGTTCCCCCGGTCTCCCGGTCTCATGACCCACTATCCATGACCAGCCTGCTCATCACTCCATCTGTCCTTGCCCCCGCCCTGGCCTCTGCCGCCGTGACTGCGCGTGCGCAAGCTGCCGGCGAAAGAAACACCGCTGCGCCGCAGCCTGCGACACCTTCGACGGTGCTGGAGATCTCCAGCGTCAAAGCCATGCCGGTGTACACCATGCCGACCTCCAGCGGGCCGGCTTGGGCGACCGAATCCCGGGACGCCATCAGCGCCCGCATGGAGAGCAACCGCAGCCTGGGCAGTCTGGGCGGCCAGTGGGGCAAGCTCGGCGGGATGTTGCTCGCGCACGTGTCCGGCGGCGGTGCCAGC
The DNA here is from genome assembly GCA_902175065.1 of uncultured Comamonas sp. GTDB lineage: Bacteria > Pseudomonadota > Gammaproteobacteria > Burkholderiales > Burkholderiaceae_C > Comamonas. The sequence continues at coordinate 58,468 of CABIIJ010000037.1, forward strand.
TACCGCCAGACCCTGTTGTCGCGCCCGGATGCCACGCGCGACCTGGATATCCAGATGGAAGGCGTGCGCTTTGGCGCGGCCACGGCCAGCCTGGAGATCACCACCCGCTCGGGCCAGAAGGTGCAACTGCTCATTGCCGTCAACAGCAGCCCCCAGGGCAATCCGGGGCTGCATGTGCAGATTGAGAGCAGCGGCCCCCTGAGCGATGCCGAGCGCAAGGCGCTGGCGTCGCTGTCCGAAGGGCTGGACCGTGCCCTGTCCGGCCTGGGCCAGGAAGGCAACCCGAAGATCGACCTGTCCGGCCTGATGGACTACGACCGCAAGGCATTCGCCAGCCTCGATCTTTCCGTCGGCGTGCCCGAAGGCAGCAACACCCGCCTGCAAGCGCTGCACCTGCGCCTGGACGACAAGCGCCAGTCGCTGGAACTGAAAACCGCTACGGGCGGGAATGTCGCCATCCATCTGAACCCGGCCACCACCCTGGTCAGCGCCAACCCCGCGCAAAGGCAGGACGCCCTGAACCAGCACCTGCAAAACATCAATGCCGCCGCCCAGCGCAGCCGGGCGGATGCCGACCTGGTGGCGCTGTTCACCAGCAGTTTCACGCAGATGCACGGGATGCCTGCTTCCGCCGTGGTGCAGACGCTGATGCCCGCTGCCCTGGGCCAGCAGGTTGCCCCCTTGCTCAGTGGCCTGGCCGATTTCGAGGCCAGCTTCAGCGGCGACTTCCAGCGCGCCAACCGCTGGGGCGTACTGACGGAGCAAGGCCATACCGACTACCGCATCGGCCAGCGCACCGACAGCCGCTACCGCGCCGACACCGGCAGCCTGGCGCTGGAGCAGACCGTCCACACCGCGCTGGACGGCCACATCGCCAAAGCCCTGCTGCCCGAGGGCGCGTTGGACATGCCCAATGGCAATTACGAACTGCACACGCTCCAGGACCGGCAGACCACCCGTACCCGTATTGCCGCCGAGGACGATGTGCTCACCCAGGCCGTGCAAATGCACGATGCGCAGCAGTCGCTGACGGTGCAGAGATTTGTTGAAAACCGCCTGCAGGAACAGTACCAGCGCCCGCACCGGGAGCAGTGGGTGAAGCAGCTGCTGGATACGGCCAGGAACTGAATATCTAACGCACCGAACGCATCTAACGCGCCTGGCCCAGCGCCCGGGCTTCGCGTCGGGTCATGTCCCAGGCCACGCGGGCCAGCCAGGCCACGGCCAGGGCGCTGCTGATGCCGACCAGCCACTGGCCCAGGCGGATCTGGTCGTCCTGCAGATAGGCGTTGCACAGGCGCAAGGGGCTGTCGATGTAGAGCAGCCCGACGATGGCCGTCATGCCCAGGAGGTTGCCCAGAAAAAAAAATTGCAGCACCGCCCCGGCAGGCCGCCAGGACAGGGCCAGCCCCGCCCCGGCCAGCAGCAGGGCGCTGCATTTGGCCGCTTCCACTTCCGGGCGCAGCAGGGCCAGGTCGAGCACGCGCGGCACCATCAGCACGGCCAGTACGGTGGCGCACAGCACCAGCCCGGCGATGCCGTGCTGGTTCCAGCGGGCCAGCCCGGCGCGTGCCCGTGGCATGGCCAGCACCAGGGCTTGCGCCAGGGCCGCACCGGCGGCCAGCAGCAGGGGAAATTGCAGCACCATGTGCCGCCACATGCTGGCTTCCAGCCAGGGGCGCAGCCCCAGGGCCAGGAGCAGGCAGAGGCTGCCCAGGCCGAGGAGGATGGCCGCTTTTTTTGATGAAAACAGGCTCAACCCCTTATACAGCAAGTGCTGCAAGCTATGAAAAACAGCAATCGGCTTCATGCGGCCCCCGGCTGCGCCGTGGCCGCTGGCGCTGGCGGTGCGGCGGGCTGCTGCGCCAGGTGGCGGGCGTAGTTCAGCGCCAGTTCCTGCTCGGCCAGGTCGAAGATGCGCACCATGCGCCCCTGGGTATCGAAGATGAGCAGGGCGGCGTTGTGCTCATAGTCGCCCATGCCGTCGGGGATGACGACCACGCCCAGGCTGCGCAGCAGCGCGGCCTGCTGCTGGCGGTCGGCCACGCGGGCAAAGCGCCAGCGCCGGGCCTCGGCCCCCATGGTCTGGGCGTAGCGGGCGAGGATGGCCGGGTTGTCGTAGGCGCCGTCAAAGCTGATGGACAGCAGTTGCACGCCAGCGTCACCTTGCTGCTGTAATTGCGCCTGCATCTCGCCGAAGCTGCCGCCCAGGCTCAGGCACACGGTTTTGCAGCGGGTGTAGAAGAAGTCGGCAATGGTGACCTGGCCGCTGGCGGCCAGCAGGTCGGGCAGGGCCGTGGGGGCGATGCCGGGGCCGTCCACCACGACGGCGGGTAGGGGCAGGGGGCGCAGCGCTACTTCCAGGCGGCGGGCGCCTTCGTCCGTCCAGACCTGGAAGTCGTGCGTCAGCCACGCGACGGCGCCGTAGCCGCCCAGCAGCAGGGCCAGACTCAACAACGCGGTGCGCAACATGGCAGAAACCTGTTTTTGATAGCTGTTGCCGCTATTTCAGCAAGGCTTTCAATGCCTCACCGCCTTCAAATGGCGCTGTACGTGCGCTGCCAGCTTCTCTTTCGGTAGCAACGAGGTCGGTGGCAATCGCCTCGGCCTGATTGCCCCAGGTGCTGCGGATGTGGGTGAGCACGGCGGCGATCTCGGCGTCGGACAGTTGCGGGAAGGGCGGCATCATGCCCGCATAGGTCTGGCCCTTGACCGCGATCTCGCCGACGATGCCGTGCAGCAGGATGTTGGCCAGCACCTTCGGTTCGCCCACCACCCATTCGGAGCCGGCCAGCGGCGGGAAGACGCCGGGCAGCCCTTCGCCGTTGGCCTGGTGGCAGGCGGCGCAGTTGGCGGCAAAGACGGCGGCGCCATCGATCGCCCCGCCTGCGCCGCCCGCTGCGGCCTGGGTGCCGGGGCGCAGGTCGGCCAGGGAGCGCATGTCGCCCAGGTCGGTGCGTTCGATGGGCGGATTGACCAGCAGGTAGACGATGCCGAAAAGCACCATCCCCACGGCGATCAGGGCGACCAGCCAGGGCATGGGGCGGATGGATTCTTCCGGGTCGGCGTGCTCGCGCAGTTCCTGCGGCTGGATTTTGAGTTTGTCAGGCATGGTGGTTTCCTCCGGCGGCGTCACTGCGCAGCGCCTTCAGGCTCGGGCGGCAGGACGGGGTAGTTGCGCTTGAGGCTTTGCAGGTATTGCACCAGGTCCAGCGCCTCGGGCGTGGCGACGACGACCTGGCCCTCGGGGCTATGGCCGGGCGGCAGCTTGACCTGCACTTCCCCGGCGTCGGCCTGCGCCTTGACTTCAAACAGGTAGGGGTAGGACGGCATGATGGAACCCGGCACATAGGCACGCGGCTGGTACAGGTGGCCCAGGTGCCAGTCCTGGCTGGGCTGGCGCACGCCGATGTTCATCAGGTCGGGGCCGGTGCGCATGCTGCCCAGCAGATGGGGCTTGTCGTAGACGTAATCGGCCGGCACCGTGGCGCGGCCCCAGCCGCGTTCGGCGTCCGGGCCGAAGTTCTTGTCGCGCGGCTGCTGCGAGTGGCAGTAGACGCAGCCGTTGGCGATGTAGCTGTTGCGCCCGCGCAGCTCGGCGCTGGTGTAGGGCTTGAGCCCTTCCGGGGCCTGGATGTCGCGCACCTGGACGTAGGGCAGCACGACCAGCGCGGCAGTGGCCACGGCCAGGGTGGCCAGGGCGCCCGAGGCGAGTTTGACTTCACTTTCCATGACGAACCTCCAGGGCGGCAGCAGCGGTGGCAGGGTCGCCCCACAGGGCCGGGCCGGTGCGCTGCGATTTTGTGTTGAGGAGCAGGGCCAGCAGGTGGCCGGCAAACACCAGGTGGCTGGTCACCATCAGGGCGCCGCCCACGCTGCGCCATTGCAGGTAGGGCAGGGTCACGGCCACGGAATCCATGAACGGCCTGGCCGCATCGAGCATGTAGGTGCCTTGCAGCCAGCCGCCGATCGTCAGGAAGACGAAATAGATCATCGCCCCGCCTGCGGCCAGCCAGAAATGCACGGCAATCAGGCGCGGATACGGCCATTCGCGGTGCAGCACGCGCGGCAGCATGAAGTAGATGGCGCCGAACAGCACCATGGTGACGAAGGCGTAGGCCCCCAGGTGGGCGTGCGCCACGGTGAAGTGGGTGAAGTGGGCCACCTGGTTCACGGCCCGCAGCGCCTCGAACGAGCCTTGCAGCGAGGACAGCATGTACATCACCGCGCCGAACACCATGAAGCGCAGCGTCGGCGAGTATTTGACCAGGTGCACCCGCCCGCGAATGGTGCTGGCCATGTTGATGGTGAAGGCCAGCACGGGCACGATCATCATCATGCTCTGCACGATGGACAGGGTGACCATCCAGCCCGGCACCGGCCCGCCCACCAGGTGGTGGCCGCCGACCTGGCCGTAGAAGAAGGCCAGCGTCCAGAAGCCCAGGATGGACAGGTTGTACGAGCGCACGGGCCGTCCGATCACCTTGGGCAGGAAGTAGTAGATGATGCCCACACTCACCGGCGTGAACCACAGGCCCAGCACGTTGTGGCCGTACCACCAGTTCATCGTCGCCTGCTGCACGCCGTAGTGCACGCCGGGCAGCTTGCCGATGGTGAACAGCAGGATGATCCACAGCAGGGCCGCCAGGTGGTACCAGCTGGTGACGTACAGGTGTTTGGCCGTGCGGTGGCGCACGGTGTTGAACACGTTCACGGCAATCAGCACCAGGCCCAGGCCGACGAAGATGCCGATCTGCCAGGGGATTTCCAGGTACTCCATCCCTGCCGTCCAGCCGATGCCGATGGCGCCGATGCCGCTGGCCACGCCGATGTTCAGGAAGATGGCGCCCAGCACGATCCACGGCGCTCCGCGCAAGGGGGTGCGCATCAGGCGCGGCGTCAGCCAGACGATGGCGGCCAGGGCGGCATTGGTGATCCAGCCGTAGAACACGGCCGTCAGGTGCATGGTGCGCATCCGGCCAAAGGTCTGCCATGCCTCGGCCACCAGCCAGTCGGGCATGTGCAGCTTCAGCGATGCCGTCAGCCCGGCCAGCGACCCCAGCACCAGCCACAGACAGGCAAACACGATCAGCAGCAGCACCGGCCAGCGTGAGGATTCGTCGGCCTGCATCCGCTGCTCGCGGGTGAAGTCGGTATCCGGCTCGTTCTGCCAGCGCTCGTCCGGCGTTCTGGCGTTGGTGGCATTGATCGCCTTTTGCAGACGCTCGCGGTCGTGCGTGGTCAGCGTCGGGTCGTCGGCCTGGCCGATTTCGCCGGGCGTGAAAATCGCCGATGCGGCGCCGGGGTTCTCCACCAGCAGGCCCTTGCGCATCGACCACATGAAGGCAAACAAGCCTATGAGGGAGAGCAGAAAGGCCGCCAGCAAGCTCAGGACAGTGCTGTTCATGTCAGGCTCCAGGGTTTCTTTTTTTGCACCCGGGGCGGGTGCTTTCTGGGCCGATTGGATGCCTGTTGGGCCGTCCTGTCAGAAGGGGTTGGGCCTTCTGGCGCTAGCATCATGGTTAATAACGAGATTTGATCTATCTTAAAAAGATGTCTATATAACCGTGCGCGTGAACCAGAAAAAAGAGACTGCCATGCCGACCATCCCCCCGATTCCTGCCAGCCACCTGCGTATCCGGCGGGCCTATGTCCCGCCCGCCGCCGAGGACGGCGCCCGCATCCTGATCGACCGCCTGTGGCCCCGGGGCGTCAAGAAGGAAGCGCTGGCCCTGCACAGCTGGCAAAAGGAACTGGCCCCCAGCACGGCGCTGCGCCAGTGGTTTGGCCACGACCCGGCCCGGTGGGAGGCGTTTCGCCAGCGCTACCGCGCCGAACTGGCGCAGCAGGAAGCCGCCTTGGCCGCACTGCGGGCGCTGGCCCGCGCAGAGGTGGTCACCCTGGTCTACGCCGCCCACGATGAAGCACACAACAACGCCGTCGTGGTGCGCGAGGTGCTGCTGGAGCGGTAGGCCGCGCAGCAGGGGCGCTGCTGTGCATATCAGGGCGTGATGTTGCGGGGATCGGCGGCAGGGGGCGGCGCTGGCGTGGCGGCGGCGATGACGGCCGCTTCGATGCCGTCCACCCAATCGGTGTGGCCCAGGGCCTGGTGCAGTAGCCGTGCGCCGACCATGGCGGCGAAAAGCACCCGCGCATCGGCGGTGGTGGCCGCAGCAGCAGGCTCGCCCTGCCCCCGCAGGAACTTGTCGAACAACGCCTGGGTGCCGGTTGCGTAGGCCTGGATGGTGGGTTCGGCTGCCCCGCCGGTGGCGATGACGGGGGCAAACGCCAAAATCGGGCAGCGCCGCTGCAGGGCGCGGTTGTGGATGTAGCGCTGTACCAGGGTGGCCAGCCGTGGCTGGTCGGCGGCATCGGCCTGGTCGTAAACCCCGTCCCAGGTGGACAGGGCTTGCGCAAAGCTGGCCGCGCACACCTCGGCAGCCAGTGCGTCCTTGGAGGCGAAGTGCTTGTAGAACCCGCCCACTGTCATGCCGCAGGCGGCCATGACGTCGGCGATGGAAACGTTTTCCACCCCGTGCTGGCGAAAGAGCTGGCTGGCGTTTTGCAGAATCCTGGCCCGGTTTTCCTGGGCCTTTTCTTGGCTGGAGCGCCCCATGGCTTACTGCGGTTTTTTGAATGCGACCACCTTGCACACCAGCTTTTGCAGCGGGGCGCCGTGCTGGTTGCGGGTGATGCACTCCACCTCCACGATGGCGCGATCGGGTTTGGAGCGAGAAGGGGTGATGGTTTGAATGGTGCTGGTCACTTGCAGCACATCGTCCGGGCGTGTGGGCTGCGGCCAATGCAGTTGGGCGCTGGCACCGATCAGGCCCTGGGCCAGGGGAAAGCTTTGCACCAGCAGGCGCATGGTGATGCCCATGGTGTGCCAGCCGCTGGCGGCCAGACCGCCAAAAAAGGTGTTTTGTGCCGCCTGGGCATCCATGTGGAAGGGCTGGGGGTCGAACTGCGTCGCAAAGGCCACGATTTGCTGTGCGTCCAGGGCGTAGGTCGGGCTTACGAAGGTGTCGCCCACGGCAAGGTCTTCCAGGTACAACAAGGGGGGCGAGGAGGGGGTTGGCATGGCAGGGGCTTTCTTTCGATGTGTCAGGGAGGCAATGAAAACGGTTAAATAGATTATGCGCGTAATCTTAATAAACGTTCAGTACCGCTGCCGAGAAAATTTTTCAGCCGCTGGCGCAGGGAAATCGAAACAGGAGAAGGCCTTTTGTGAATAAAAAAAGAGCTGTTACCGCTTTGTTAAAAAGCGATTTCAGCTCTTTTGATATTGAAATCGTTTAAAAATCAGCGGTAAACGCTATCTTTATATTTCTCCCCGGTTGGGTGTAAGCATCCATCACGGGTGAATTGGCCGCTTGCCCGTACACATCGGCCCAGCGCCAGTATTTCTGGTTGGTCACGTTGTTCACCGCCAAATTCAGGCGCAGATCCTGGCGCGGGCGCCATTGCAGGCCCAGGTCAAGGGTGGTGGCCGAGGGCGTGGCAAACTGGGTGGTGCCCGCCTTGTTGTTGCCAATCGATACCAGATCGATGTCTTTGTCGCGTTTTGCTGCGTAATGGCGGGCGTTGGCATAAACACCCCATTGCGGCGTGTCGTAGCGCAGGCCCACGGACAGCTGGGCGGGGGAGACGGAGTTCAACGGAGCCTTGCTGGCCAGATCCTTGCCCCGGGTATGGCCGTAAGCGAAAGAGCTGCGCAAGCGCCCGTCGGCAAACTGGCCCCAGTCGTAAATGCCTTTGACTTCAAAGCCGTAAATCTTGGCGCGGGAGATATTGACGGTTTGGAAGACCTGCTTGGTCGGGGTGCGTTCGACCAGGCGGGCATCTTCGATGAGGTTGCTGTAGCGGTTGTAGAAACCGACCACGTCCAGGCTCAGGTGCTCCATGCGGCCACGCAGCCCCAGCTCCAGGCCACGGCTGCGTTCGGGCTTCAAGTTCGGGTTGGCGATGACGTAGTTGTCCACCATGCCGACGCCCGGCAGCACCGCCTGGGCGCGGAAGCGGTCATTGACCTGTCCGGCTTCCGGTGGGCGATAACCGGTGGCGTACTGGCCAAACAGGCTCCACTGCGGCGTGGCACGGTAGAGCAGCCCGAGCTTGGGCAGGACGGCGGTGCCGGACATATCCCTGGCGGGCTGGGGCGCGGGCGGAAAATACAGATCCTGGTTCTGCACGTCGATACGGAAGTGGTCGATGCGCAGGCCGGGCGTCATCGTCCAGTCGCCCAGCACGGTTTCGTTCTGCACGAACAGGCCGGCGCTGGTTTCATGCGTATCGGGAAAGCGTTTGAGCGGGAACACTTCCGGGGCCAGCGGGGCCTGGCCGGTGTAGAGGTTGCTGATGCTGTTGCGCACGTAATCCAGTCCGTATATGAAACGCGATGACCAGTCTTTCGTACGCAGCACCTTGTCGGCCTGCAGGTTCAGTTGCCAGGCTTTTTCTTTGTAACGGTTGTCGCGGATGCGGTGGACGCCGCTGTTTAAAAAGCTGTCGCCAACGCGGTGCGATTGCGCATGTTGTACGGAAACAACGGCCCGCACATGGTCGGCCCAGGCTGTTTGCAGACCAAAGCGCCCATCCCAGGCCAGGCGGTTGCGCTCGATGCGGCTGTCGGTGTATTCGTCCACCACATCGTTGGGCTTGCTGGGGCTGGCGATGCGGCTGGAGAGCAAATCGGCATCCAGCTTTTTGCGCGAATGCTCCACGGTAAAGGTATGGCGTTGCAGGCCATTGGGTTTCCACACCAGCTTGCCCAGCACGGCCCGGTCTTCGGTATCCAGGGGATCGGCCTTGGTGCGGTTGCTGTTGGCCGCGCCATCGGTGCCCATGGTCTGCATTTCATGCCCCTTGCGGCCCGAGGCGGTGAGCATCCACTGCACGCGCTCATTGGCCTGTGCGGCCACGGTGCCGGTCACGCTGGTGCTGTGGTCTTCCTCGCTCCAGCCGGTGGCAATGCGTCCGCCCATCGTTTTGCTGCGGCCATCGGCGGTTTGCAAAAAGTCGCCGGGGTCGTGGGTGACGAAGTTCACCACCCCGGCCATGCCATCGCCGCCGTACTGCGCCGAGGCCGGGCCGCGCACCAGTTCGATGCGCTTGAAGGTTTCCAGCGAGAGGTACTCCCGGTCGAACATGGCCGAGCGCGAGACGTAGCTGCGCGGCATCCGGATGCCGTCCACCGTCATCAACACCCGGTTGCCGCCCAGGCCGCGAATCTGGATGCCCATGTTGCCGTCCCGCGCAAACGCAGCCGAGCCGGCGCCCACGGCCAGCCGCGCCGGGCTGCTGCGCACTTCGGTATTGGGCAGGTCCTGCAGGGCCTGGCGCAGATTGCGGCTTTGCTGGTCGCGCAGCCCTTCCTCGCTGACGATGTCGGCAGACAGGGGCAGGTCGTCATTGGCCTGTTCGTGGCGCGAACCGCTGACCACGACGGTGGGCAGCGTGGCATGGGCCGACGTTGCGGCCACCTGGGCCTGCGCCGTCGGCAGCAGGCCGCAGGCCAGGGCAATGCTCGCGCTCAGGGTGCGCCAACGGGCGCTTTGCGCCCCCGGGTTGGAAGGTGCAAAAGAAGAAGAAAAAGCCATGGCAAAAGGGTGAGAAAAATCTAGGGTTTTCCCGCAAATTATGGGAGAAATTGGAAAAAATGTTGTGAAAGATCTATGCCGCGTTTGTATTTGAGATAAATCAATAGAAACCACTTCCCCGGTATACACAATGATTGGAAACCCTAGCGCTTTCCGCAGCCCACGCTAGGGCATCCCCTAGGACGGGAGGGAGTTTCGGGCGGCGGCATAACAAGGAGTTTCCTGCATGAAAACCCGCAAACTGACCAGTCTTATCGCTCTGGCGCTGTCTTCCATGGCGCTTGCAGCGGTGGCGCAGCCTGCAAAACCGGGCGCACCCACTACGTCGACCACAGGCGCCCAGGCGCAATACCAAGGCGCAGCTTCGCCCTTGGCCGATGCCAAGATGCACCAATCGAGCAACCCCAAGGCTCCTCCCATGACCGAGGAAGAGTTCGCCCGCGCCCGCCAGATTTACTTCGAGCGCTGTGCTGGCTGCCACGGGGTGCTGCGCAAAGGTGCCACCGGCAAACCTTTGACCCCGGATATCACCAACGAAAAAGGCACCGATTACCTGAAGGTGTTCATCGCCTATGGTTCGCCCGCCGGTATGCCCAACTGGCTGACTTCGGGTGAGTTCGACGAAGCCACGGTGGACCTGATGGCCCGCTACATCCAGCACGATGCGCCCACGCCCCCCGAGTTCTCCTTAGCGGACATGGAAGCGAGCCGCAAGGAATACATTCCTGTGGACAAGCGTCCGACCAAGAAGATGAACAACTACAACATCGAGAACATCTTCTCGGTGACCTTGCGTGACGACGGCACGATCGCCCTGATCGACGGCGATACCAAGGAAATCATCAACATCATCAAGACCGGCTATGCCGTGCACATCTCGCGCCTGTCCGCATCGGGCCGCTACCTGTACGTGATCGGCCGCGATGCCCGCCTGAACCTGATCGACCTGTGGATGGAAAAACCCGACAACGTCGCCGAGATCAAGGTCGGCCTGGAAGCCCGTTCGGTGGAAACCTCCAAGTTCAAGGGCTGGGAAGACAAGATCGCCATTGCCGGCACCTACTGGCCGCCCCAGTTCGTGCTGATGGACGGCGACACCTTGAAACCCAAGAAAGTCGTCGGCACCCGGGGCATGGACATCAACAACGAGTACCACCCCGAGCCGCGTGTGGCCGCCATCGTCTCCAGCCACAAGAAGCCTGAGTTCCTGGTCAACGCCAAGGAAACCGGCAAGGTCTGGATGGTGGACTACACCGATCTGGTGAACCTCAAGACCAAGCAGATCGATACGGCCAAGTACCTGCACGACGGCGGCTTTGACGCCTCGGGCCGCTACTTCATGACCGCTGCCAACGCTTCGGACAAGATCGTGGTGATCGACACCGAGGAAAGCAAGCTCGAAGCCATCGTGGACGTGGGCAAGATCCCCCACCCGGGCCGTGGCGCCAACTTCAAGCATCCGAAGTTCGGTCCCGTCTGGGCAACTTCCGACCTGGGTGACGAAGGCATCTCCCTGATCGGCACCGATCCGAAGAAGAACAAGGCCAACGCCTGGAAAGTCGTGGAAACGCTGAAAGGCCAGGGCGGCGGTTCGCTGTTCATCAAGACCCACCCCAAATCCACCAACCTGTGGGTGGACACCACGCTGAACCCCGATGCCAAGATCAGCCAGAGCGTGGCCGTGTTCGACATCAACAACCTGGCCAAAGGTTCGCAGATCATCGACATCGCCGCCTGTGCCAACCTGAAGGACGACGGTGCCAAGCGCGTGGTGCAGCCTGAATACAACAAGGCCGGTGATGAAGTCTGGTTCTCCGTCTGGAGCGCCAAGGACAAAGAATCTGCTATTGTTGTCGTGGATGACAAAACCCGCACTTGCAAGACGGTGATCAAAGACCAGCGCTTGATTACCCCGACCGGCAAGTTCAACGTCTACAACACCCAGCACGACGTGTACTGATCACGGTGCCTGAAGGACGGGGGAGGCAGGTTTTGTCGCACCCGTCCTTTTTCTTTCACTTATTACTAGGAGCTTCCGTATGAAAAAGCTTGCTCTGATGACGGCTCTGGTAGCCGGCGCTTTCGCTGCTACCCCCGCCATGGCCGACCCCATGGCCAACATGACCAAGGCTGGCTGCATGGCCTGTCACGCCAAGGACAAAAAAATGGTTGGCCCCTCGTTCCAGGAAATCGCTGCCAAGTACAAGGGCCAAGGCAAGGAAGCCACCCTGTTCGAAAAAGTGCGCAAGGGCGGTGCCGGCTCGTTCGGCCCCGTGCCCATGGCACCCAACAGCGCTGACAAGATCAACGACGCCGACCTGAAGGCCGCCATCGATTTCATCCTGAAATCCTGATAGATGCCTGCGCAGACTGCTGCGCGTTGCAACAAAGCCACCCGTGTTCTGCACCGGTGGCTTTGTTTTTTCCGGGTTTTTCAGCCCTCGCTGCGTTGCGGGGCCGTCAGTCCCAGATGCCGCCACGCGGCCTGCGTGGCCATGCGTCCGCGCGGGGTGCGTTGCAAAAAGCCTTGCTGGATGAGGTAGGGCTCGATCACATCCTCGATCGTGCCGGCATCTTCGCCGATGCTGGCCGCAATGTTGTCCACCCCCACCGGGCCGCCGTCGAAGCGGTGGATGACCGCCTCCAGCAGCTTGCGGTCCATCACGTCGAAACCTTCCGGGTCGACGTCCAGCATGGCCAGCGCCTGTGCGGCGATGCCCTGGGTGATGCTGCCGTCGCCCTTCACATCGGCAAAGTCACGCACGCGGCGCAGCAGCCGGTTGGCGATGCGGGGCGTGCCGCGCGAGCGGCGGGCGATTTCCATTGCCCCTGCCGCGTCGATGGGCGCGTGCAGCAGGCGGGCGCTGCGGGTGACGATGCGCTCCAGCTCCTGCGGGGTGTAGAACTCCAGCCGTGCCACGATGCCGAAACGGTCGCGCAGCGGATTGGTCAGCATCCCGGCGCGGGTGGTGGCGCCCACCAGGGTGAAGGGCTGCAAGTCCAGCTTGATGGAGCGGGCCGCCGGGCCTTCGCCGATCATGATGTCGATCTGGTAATCCTCCAGCGCCGGGTAGAGGATTTCCTCCACCACGGGCGAGAGACGGTGGATTTCGTCGATGAACAGCACGTCCCCCGCTTCCAGGCCGGTGAGCAGGGCCGCCAGGTCCTTGGGCTTTTCCAGCACCGGGCCGCTGGTCTGGCGCAGGTTGACGCCCAGCTCGGCGGCAATGATGTGCGACAGCGTGGTCTTGCCCAGGCCGGGCGGGCCGAACAGCAGCACGTGGTCCAGCGCCTCGGCCCGCTTCTTGGCCGCGCCGATGAAGATTTCCAGCTGCTCCCGCGCCTTGGCCTGGCCGACGTATTCCTCCAGCAGCTTGGGGCGCAGGGCGCGTTCCAGCGCCTCCTCGCTGCGCGAGGCGCTGGTGGCGGCAATCAGGCGCGGGGCCGGTGCAGCGGCACTGCCGTGGCCCAGGCCGAAATCTTCGGTGTGGATACTCATGGTTTTTCAATCTGTCGCTTTGCAGTGGTTTTTTCCTGAAAACATAGCTTATTCTGCTGATTTTTAAAGGTTTTCATAGATAAAAATACCTGAAATCATTGGTGTTAAAGCGGTAGAAGCTACTAAATCAATATCTTGCGGCCCTGGCGAGACGAATGGCCGGGCGGCGGCGGGTCATTTGGCCAGTGCCTTCAGCGCCAGCCTGATGCCCTCGCTCACGCCCACGTCAGGGGGCAGGGCCTTGAGAGCGGCGTTGGCCTCCTTGTCGTTATAGCCCAGGGCGAGCAGCGCCTGCAGGATGTCGGCGCGTTCGGTGCTGGTGGCCTGGGGCTGGCTGGCCGTGGCAATGGCATCGCCGAGCTTGCCTTTCAATTCCAGCAGCAGGCGCTCGGCGGTTTTCTTGCCGATGCCGGGGACTTTGACTAATCTCCCCACTTCCTGCAGGCTCACCGCCTGGGCCAGGTCGTCGGCGCTCAGGCCCGAGAGGATGGACAGGGCAGTGCGCGGCCCCACGCCGCTGACCTTGATCAGCGCCCGGAAGGCCTGGCGCTCCTGCGCGGTGGCAAAGCCGTAGAGCAACTGCGCATCCTCGCGCACGACGAAGTGGGTGAGCAGGCTGACTGGCTGCCCCAAGGCGGGCAGGTGGTAGAACGTGCTCATCGGTACCTGTACCTCGTAGCCCACGCCGTGGCAGTCCACGATGACTTCGGGGGGGTGTTTGTCGGTCAGGGTGCCGGTTAATTTGCCTATCATGGGCGGTTCGTCCTTTTTTCTCGGTTCTCTCTTTGGAATTATCCGCGTGATCTTGCGCCACACCTTTACCCCGCATAACAACACCCGTCTTGCGCACCTGTGCGGCCCGTCCGACCAGCATCTGCGCACGATTGAAAACGGCCTGCAGGTCAAAATCGCCCACCGCCACGAGCAATTCAAGATCGACGGCATCAAGGCCAAGGCCCATCAGGCGCTGGACGTGTTGCAGGCGCTGTACGACATGGCCGACGACCCGATCACCGAGGATGCCGTGCAACTGCTGCTGGCCGGGGACAAGGACATGCTCCAGGCCGACCCCGACGCCCTCAGCCTGCACACCCGCCGTGGCAGTTTGCGGGCACGCACGCCCAATCAGGCGCTGTACCTGGACAACATCGCCCAGCACGACATCACCCTGGGCATCGGCCCGGCGGGCACGGGCAAGACTTACCTGGCCGTGGCCTGTGCCGTCGATGCGCTGGAGAAAAGCGCCGTGCAGCGTATCGTGCTGACACGCCCGGCGGTCGAGGCGGGCGAGCGCCTGGGCTTTCTGCCCGGCGACCTGACGCAGAAGGTCGACCCCTACCTGCGCCCGCTGTACGACGCGCTGTACGACCTGATGGGCTACGAGAAGGTGCAGAAGGCCTTCGAGCGCAACGTGCTGGAAATCGCCCCGCTGGCCTTCATGCGCGGGCGTACGCTGAACAACGCCTTCGTCATCCTGGACGAGGCGCAGAACACCACGCCCGAGCAGATGAAGATGTTCCTGACGCGCATCGGCTTTGGGGCCAAGGCGGTGATTACCGGGGACGTGAGCCAGATCGACCTGCCCAAGGGCACGGCCAGCGGGTTGATCGACGCCGAGCGGGTCCTGAAGCGTGTGCGCGGCATTGCCATCTCGCGCTTCGGCAGCCAGGATGTGGTGCGCCACCCCTTGGTGGCGCGGATCATCGATGCCTACGATGCCCAGGTTCGGGTTTGATGGCGCTGGATTGGGTCACCAGATTGGCGCAGCCTGCTGGCGCAACGCCGCCCGCAAGGCGGGGTAGTCCGGGCAGATGCCGGCCACCCAGGCCCAGAAACGGGGGCCATGGTTCATTTCGTGCAAATGTGCCAATTCATGCACGACCACGTAGTCCAGCACCGGCTGCGGGTAGTGCAGCAGTTTGGCGTTGAGCATGATGCTGCCGTCCTGCCTGGCGCTGCCCCAGCGGGTGCGGGCGTTGGTCAGGCGCAGGCTGCGCCAGGCCACGCCGAGCTGGGGGGCGTAGTGGTGCAGGCGCTGGGTGAGTAATTCGTGGGCCTGGCGCAGCCACCAGGCCCAGACCAATGCCCGAATGGCCGGGGCCGATGCCTGCGGGTCGCCCGGCAGGTGCAGCACCCAGCGCTGTGCCGCCACGGCCACCAGCAACCCTGTGCGGGGAGCGCTGGGGTGCAGTTCGAGCTGGAGCTGGCCGCCCAGGTAGGGCAGGGTGGCCCGGGCGTGCCAGTGGAGATGTTCCTGCGCCGCCTGGCGCTGCTCCAGCAGATGCAGCTTGGCTTGTATCCAGCGGGATTTGTCCAGCAGCACCTGGTGAATTTGTGTCTGGCTGGCCCGCAGGGGCGCCCGCACGGTCAGGCCCTGCGGGCCGATTTCCAGCCCGATGCTGCGCCGCTGGCTGCGAACCAGGGTGTACGGGGTAGATTCTTGCCCGCTGTGCAGGACGATTTGTCCGGTGCTGGCCGTCATGGCTGCGCTGGCAGATCAGCTCCGGGGATAGGCCTCGGGGTCAAGGCGACGCATTTCGGCCTCGATCCACTGCTGCACCTGAACGGTGAGTTCCTCGTGCTTGCGTCCGGTGGTGGGGATGGGGGCGCCGATGGAAATGTCCACCGTCCCCGGATAGCGCAGAAAACCTTTGCGCGGCCAGCAGCGGGCCGAGGTGATCGCCACCGGCACCACGGGCACGTCGCACATGATGGCCAGCCGTGCCGCACCGCTTTTGTAATCGCCCACTTCGCCCCGCCCCACGCGGGTGCCTTCGGGGAACATGGCCACCCACACGCCCTGGTTCAGCAGGCGCTTGCCCTGCTCCACCACTTTATGGAAGGCGCGGCTGCCGTGCTTGCGGTCGATGTGGATCATGCCCATGCTGCCGATGGACCAGCCGAAGAAGGGGATGCGCAGCAGCTCCTTCTTGAACACGTAGGCAATGCGCCGGGGCAGGATGTTGGGCAGCAGAAAGGTTTCGAATGTCGATTGGTGCTTGGCCAGCAGGACAACACCCTGCTGCGGGTCGGTCGGCAGGTTCTCCAGGCCCTGCACGCGGTAGCGGATGCCGCAGAACCAGCCCGCAGCGCGGATACTGAGCATCAGCCACGCGCAGCCGATGCGCCAGCGCACCATCAGCGGCAGGCCCAGGACGCGGGCCAGCAGAACCCCCAGGGTGTAGGGGATCACCGTGACCCCCATCCACAGTGTGTGCAGACAAGAACGTAAAAACAGCATGGCGGTAGCAGGGGGAGAGAGGAAAAGGCTGGAGCAGGCCAGCCCGGCTAGTTCGGTGCCAACGCCCGGGCGAGGGACTGCCAATCGGCGTAGCGCGGCAGCAGTTGGCCAGCGGGCATGTCGGTGGGCGGCAAACCGGGATCGGGGGCAACCAGGGCCACGTGGGCGCCGATGGCCAAACCGGCCTGGATATGCGATTCGGACGGCCCGACGACCCAGATCTCCTGGGGTGTCGCACCGTAGCGGGTGGCAATCTGTTCCAGCAGGCCCGGGGCCGGCTTGCGGCAGGTGCAGTGGTCCTGGGGGGTATGGGGACAGAAGAAGAAGGCTTCGATGCGGGCGCCGGCGGCGCTCAGGCAGCGCAGCACGTGCTGTTGCAGGGCGTTGAGCTCGCCGATCTCCAGGCTGCCGCGCCCCAGGCCGGGTTGGTTGACGGCTTGCACGACGTGCCAGCCGTGGTGGTGCAGGTGGGCGATGGCATCGACAATCCCCGGCTGGGGCTGCCACAGCCGGGCGTCCATGACGGCGCCGACCCCGTCGGGGTCGACCAGTCCCAGGTAATCCAACACGGCCACCTTCATGCGTGCATCCTGCGCAACAGGGCCTCAGGCCCCTGTCCAGCGGCGCAGTACCAGGCTGGCGTTGGTGCCGCCAAAGCCAAAGCTGTTGGACAGCACCTGGTGCAGTTGCGCATCCCGCGTGGCGGTGACCAGGGGCATGGTGCCCAGGGCCGGATCCGGCGTTTCCACGTTGGCCGAACCGGCGATGAAGCCCTTGTTCAGCATGATGGTGCAGTAGATGGCCTCCTGCACCCCGGTGGCGCCCAGCGAATGGCCGGTGAGCGACTTGGTGCTGGAGAACGGCGGCACGGCATCGCCAAACACGGCCTGCATGGCGCGTACTTCCTGCATGTCGCCCACGGGGGTGGAGGTGCCGTGGGTGTTGATGTAGTCGATCGGGCCGTCCAGCTCCGCCATGGCCTGCTGCATGCATGCAATGGCACCGTCGCCGGAAGGCGCGACCATGTCCTCGCCATCGCTGGTGGCGCCAAAGCCGACCACTTCGGCCAGGATGGTGGCGCCACGGGCCTGGGCGTGTTCCAGGCTTTCCAGCACCACGGCACCGCCGCCGCCGGCGATGACGAAGCCGTCACGGTTGGCATCGTAGGCACGGGCGGCCGTTTCCGGGCTGGCGTTGTATTTGCTGGACATGGCGCCCATGCCGTCGAACAGCAGCGACATGCCCCAGGACAGCTCTTCGCCGCCGCCGGCGAACATGATGTCCTGCATCCCCCAGGCAATTTGCTGGGCGGCGGCACCGATGCAGTGGGCCGAGGTGGAGCAGGCCGAGGTGATGGAGTAGTTGATGCCCTTGACCTTGAAATTGGTCGCCAGGCAGGCCGAGACGGTGCTGCTCATGCAGCGGGTGACCTGGTAGGGGCCGACGCGGCGGATGCCTTTTTCGCGCAGGGTGTCCGCCGCTTCGATCTGGTTGGCCGGGGAGCCGCCGCCCGAACCCATGATCAGGCCGGTGCGCGGGTGGCTGACCTGTTCGGGGGTGAGTGCTGCTTGTTTGATAGCGTCTTCCAGTGCAATCTGGGCGTATGCAGCAGCATTGCCCATGAAGCGCAACTGTTTGCGGTCGATACGTGCTTCTATATCAATAGTGGGAACGCCGGCCACCTGGCTGCGCAGGCCCATTTCGGTCATTTCCGGCACGGCGCGGATGCCGCTGGTGCCGTTGCGCAAGGCCGCTTCGACGGTGGCCAGATCGTTGCCGATGCACGACACGATGCCGGCCCCGGTAATGACAACGCGCCGTTTGCTCATGCCTGGCCTCCTGCCTTATCGCTTTCGCGCAGGAACAGGCCGACGCGCAGGTCGTTGCACACGTAAATCTCCTTGCCGTCAGCCAGCAGGCGGGCATCGCCAATGGCCATGCACAGCTTGCGCTTGATGACGCGCTTGATGTCGATCTCGTACTTCACCAGCTTCACGTCGGGGCCGACTTCGCCGGTGAACTTCACTTCGCCCGCGCCCAGGGCGCGGCCCCGGCCGGGCAGACGCAGCCAGGTCAGGTAAAAGCCGATGAGCTGCCACATGGCATCCAGCCCCAGGCAGCCGGGCATCACCGGGTCGCCCTGGAAGTGGCAGTCGAAAAACCACAGGCCGGGTTTGACGTCCAGCTCGGCCTCGATGCGGCCCAGGCCATGGGCGCCGCCGTCTTCGGAAATGTGCGTGATGCGGTCGAACATCAGCATCGGCGGCAACGGCAGGCGGCCGCTGTCGGGGGTGAACAGCTTGCCCTCTCCAGAGGCAATCAGTTGTTCATAGGAAAAGGATTCGGCCATGGGTCAAATTACTCCGTGTTAGCGCGGACGTGCTCTCTCGATTGCAAATAAATTGGGCTGCAGTGTAAACGCTGGCCCTCTTTCTACGTGTAGGCCGCATTATCAAGGGTTTGCACTGCAGCAGCGGTCATTGGGTTTTGACGCAGCGCAGGCGGCGTTGCCGCCACAGGGCGACCCCCAGGATGGCGATGCCCGCCCCGGCCAGGGGCCACAACCCGGTGACCGACATCCAGCGGGCGTAGGGCGTGAGCGGGCTGTGCCCTTGCACCTGGCCCGTCAGCACTCCCCGCTGGGCCGCAGACAGGCGCTGCACAACCCGCCCACGGTGGTCGATGATGGCCGTTGCGCCGGTGTTGGTGGCTCGCAGAATGGGGCGCTCAAATTCCAGCGCCCGCATTTGGCTGATGTGCAGATGCTGGTCAATGGCCACGCTGTCGCCAAACCAGGCGATATTGCTCAGGTTGGCCAGGATGGTGGGCGCTTGCGCCGGATCGGCAAAGCGGGCCGCCAGCTCTTCGGTGAACAGGTCTTCGTAGCAGATGTGCGGGGCAATGCGCTCGCCGGCCCAGACGAAGGATGCCTGGGTGGAGGCCCCGGCGGTAAATTCCCCCAGGGGGATTTCCATCCTGCGCACAAACCATTGGAACAGCGGCGGGATGAATTCCCCGAACGGTACCAGATGGTGTTTGTTGTAGCGGTAGGCCGAGCGCTCGTCGGGCGACCAGCCGATGGCCGAGTTGGTATAGCCCTGCACTTCATTGCCCAGGGGAATGCCCACCAGAGCGGCCTGGTGCCCGCCCCAGACGGAGAACCAGGAGCGCAGCCCGTCCAGATACCCGTGGCTGAGTTGGTGGGGCAGCAAGGGGATGGCCGTTTCGGGGGCAACGGTCAGATCGGCCTGGCTGGCGTACAACTGGCGGCTGTACCACTCCAGGGCCATTGGAATGCCGCTGCCGGGCTGGAATTTTTCATCCTGCGCAATATTGCCCTGCAGCAGGGCCACGGACATGGGCGCTACTTCGTGGCGGTAGTTGTTCAGCGTGAGCTGGCGCTGGGCATGGACGCCGAACAACAGCATGGCGCCATAGCCGCAAATGCCCCAGATCTTGGGGTCGCGCAGATCGCTGCGGCGAACCTGGGCCAGCAGCATGGCCAGACCGGCTGCGGCTGCGCCAATGCCATAGACACCGACCCAGCGGGCCAGGGGAAAAAGCAGGCCGGAGGTATGCGCATAGCCACTGGCGCCCCAGGGAAAACCGGTCCACAACACGCCCCGGGCCAATTCGGCCAAGAGCCAGCAGGCAGCGAAAACCAGCGCATTTCCCGCCCGATGGGTAAAGGAAAAGCGCTTGAAAAGAGCGCAGGCCGCAGCGTAGTACAGAGCGAGAAAAGCCGCCAAAGCCAGCACGCCGGCTGCCGCCAGGGGGGCTGCCAAGCCGCCATAGGTGTGCATGGAGGTAAACAGCCACCAAAAGGTGCCCACCAGCCAACTGGTGCCAAAGAGCAGGCCCAGCAGCGCAGCGTCGCGCCGGCGCGGGGCCGCGAGCAAGGCTTTGCACAGCACGGCCAGGCTCAGCAATTGGAGCCACCATAGAGCAGTCCCGTTGCCGGGCCACGCCAGGGAGGCGGCGTGCAGCCAACCGACAGGCAGCATCGCCAGCTGCCATTGCCAAGGGCGAAGTTGCCAAGCCAAGGGGTTCAAGATAGGGTGCTTTCTGCGGCTTCGCTGGTGGTGTTGCCCTGGCGGCGCACCTGGAACCAGCGCACCGCGCCGCCCTTGGTCAGCAGGACGCGCAGCTCCAGGCCTTCCCATTGCAGAACCTCGCCACGGCGCGGCACGTGGCCCAGGGTGTGCGCCAGGTAGCCGCCCAGGGTGTCGAAGTCCTCGGTGGCTGCGGGCGGCAGTTGCAGGTCGAATGCCTGGATGGCGCGGCCCAGGTCGAGGTCGCCGGCGACGCGGTAGCTGCCGTCGGCCAGGGCGAAGATGTCGCCCTCCTCGTCGGGGGTGTCGAATTCGTCCTCGATCTCGCCGACGATCTGCTCCAGCACGTCCTCCATCGTCACCAGCCCGGCGATGTTGCCGAACTCATCGACGACGATCGACAGGTGGTAGCGGTTGCTGCGAAATTCGCGCAGCAGGTCGTGCAGGCCCTTGGTTTCGGGGATGAAGTTCACGGGCCGCAGCAGCGCCCGCAGCTTGAGGGTCGGCGAGCGCTGGAGCTTGAGCAGATCCTTGGCCATGAGCACGCCGATGATGTTCTCGCGCGTGCCCTCATAGACCGGGAAACGCGAATGCGCGGTGCGGATGACCTGGTCGAGCAACGCCTCGAAGGGCGCATGGATGTCCAGCACATCCATGCGCGGGGCCGGCACCATGATGTCGCCGGTGGTGCGGTCGGCCATGCGGATCACGCCTTCGAGCATGGCCAGCGCCTCGGGGCTGATGATGGCCTTGTCCTCGGCCTCGGCCAGGGTTTCGATGAGGGCGTCGGGCGTATCGGGGCTGGGGTGCAGAAATTCGAGGAATTTTTGCCAGAAGGAGCGTTTGTCTTCCCGCTCTGGATGGGAGTCGGACACAGTGGTCAGGGAACAAGTCGAACAAGCTGCCAAGAATAGCCGATTGCAGCGCTATCGCTGTGCTTAGAACCTGTCAGGTTCTTGTGGGCTTGGCAGCTTGGGGACGCTATCCGCGCTGGCTCGGGGAGCTGCCGCGCAGCAGGTGCTTCTTGAAGAAGTAGTCTGCTTCGGCAAAGCGCTGCTCCAGGCGCTGGGCCAGGCGGGTGTCCAGCGCCGGGGCGGGCAGTTGCAGGTAGGCCTCGGCCTCGGTGCCGTGGTAGACCACGCGGGCTCCGGCGTTGGCGGCAATTTTCAGCATGGCGCTGTTTTGCGTCAGCGCGTGGATGAACATGGTTTTGACGTTGCGGTTGCGGGCGTGCATCCCGGCGCGGGCAAACAGGCGGGCACCCAGTCCCAGGCCCCGTGCGGCTTTGGCCACCGAAACGCCAAACTCCGCCCCGGCCTGCGGGGTGGCGCCGTAGCCCAGATGGGCCATGGCAATCAGTTGCAGGCGGCGGTTGAAGACGCCAAAAATCTCATCGTGCGCGAAGTCCAGTCCGGCAACGTAGCGCTCGATCTGCGCGTCATTGGCAATGTAGCCAAAGCGCAGGAAGCGGTCGGCGTCGCTGAGCTGCAACAGGTGCGCCAGCACCAGAGGGCGGTGGCGGGCCTTCAGGGTGCGGATCGGCACCGCCTTGGGCAGCAGGGGGCGGGTGGTCAGGCGCAGGAAGAATTTTTTGGCGGTAGCGAACAACATGGCACAAATCTAGGGTTAACCCTTTAATTTGTGCATTGCAACACACAATGAACTTCCGTAAAAAACCTAGGGTAAATACCAGGGCGGTGCGGTGGCTACAGCGGCACCGAGGTGGTGCCCTTGACGCGGTCGAGGACGAAGCTGGTCTTGCAGTCCTGCACGCTGGGGTGTTGCAGCAGCGTATCCATGATGAAGCGGCTGTAGTGCCCCATGTCGCTCACCACGACCTGGAGCAAATAGTCCATCTCGCCGGTCAGCGAGGCGCATTCGACCACTTCCGGCCAGGCCTGCACGCTTTCACGGAAGGCGTCCATGGGGCTGCGCTTGTGGATGCCCGCGCCCTTTTCCAGGCGCACGTTCAGGTAGGCGGTCAGGCCCAGGCCGACCTTGGCCGGGGCGATGAGGGCGACGTAGCGCTCGATGATGCCCACGTCCTCCAGGCGCTTGACGCGGCGCAGCACGGCGCTGGGCGACAGGCCCACCTGTTCGCCGATGACGTCGTAGGTCTGGCGGCCGTTTTCCTGCAGGCGGCGCAGGATGGCGCGGTCGAGTTTGTCGATGCTGTGGCTGTCGGTCATGGCATGTTTTTTTCGAAAATTGGCGTTTTAATCAGGATGCTGCACTTTTATCAAGCCTTTCCTGGAGTATCTGCAATTTTCTTGCGTAATCGGTGCAATCCATTGTTTGGGATTTCCCCTAGATTAATTGACGTTTACGTCAAAGACAATCATGGTCCATGACAGCTCTTTCCACCCCTGGCCCCCTGTGGCCGGAAATGCGTTTTTTGGAGCGTGGCTGGCTCAGTGCCAACAACATCGTCTTCAACCAGGGCCAGGTGAGCGTGGTCGATACCGGCTATTGCACCCAGTCGGCGCAGACCGTGGCCCTGGTGCGCGAGGCGCTGGCCGGGCAGCCGCTGGCGCAGATTGTGAACACCCACTTGCACAGCGACCACTGCGGCGGCAATGCGGCCCTGCAGTTGGCTTGGCCACAGGCCCGCACGCTGATTGCGCCGGGGCAGGCTGCCCAGGTGCGCGACTGGAATCCCGAGGCGCTCAGTTACACCCCCACGGGCCAGGACTGTCCGCGTTTTTGCGCCGATGGCGTGCTGATGCCCGGGAGCGAGGTGCTGCTGGGCGAGCGTGCCTGGCAGATCCACGCCGCGCCGGGGCACGACCCGCACTCGGTGGTGCTGTTCGAGCCGCAGCGGCGCTTGCTGATTTCGGCCGATGCGCTGTGGCAGCGCGGTTTTGGCGTGGTGTTCCCGGAAATCGAAGGCGTGCAGGCGTTTGCCGACGTGGCCGCCACGCTGGACGTGATCGAGCAGTTGCAGCCTGACTGGGTGCTGCCCGGTCACGGCCCCATGTTCGACGACGTGGCGGGTGCCCTGGCCGTGGCCCGCAAGCGGCTGGCCGATTTCGTCGCCGACCCGCTGCGCCACGCCCGCTATGCCGCCAAAGTGTTGTTGAAATACAAGTTTCTGGAATGGCAACGCGCCAGCCTGCAACATGCGCAGGACTGGTGCGCGGCCACGTCCCTGATGCAGTTGCTGCGCGAGCGCTATTTTGCGGAGCTGGACAGCCCGGCCTGGACGCAGGTGCTGGTGCAGGAACTGGTCGCCAGCAATGCCTTGCGGCGCGAGGGCGCATGGCTGGTCGATGTCTAGGGATCCTCTGCACAAATCGCCGCGCCGCCCGCATCTGCGGCCTCGGGCGGTCTGCGGCGTTGCAAATCCTCGCGATAGCTCCAGCTATCGCTGCGGTTTGCGCCTTGCATCCCATCCCGATCCGCAGCGCAGGCTTAC
>CABIIJ010000038.1 GCA_902175065.1 uncultured Comamonas sp.
ATGGTGCCCGCAAGGCAGCAAAAAGCCGCAATCCAGGCGCGTGCCGCAGGCCAGGCTGGTGGCCTGGTCAAGGTACGCAACGACGAGTGCGGTTTTTTGCTGCCTTGCCCGAAGGGTTGCCCCGCCAAGACAGCATCTGCGGCGTTGCAAATCCTCGCCGCCCCACCAGGGCGACTGCGGTTTGCGCCTTGCATCTGCCGCCTTGGCGGGGCAACGGGCACCATGAAAAGATCGTAAACAGGTTCTAAAACCCTCAAGGAGACTGACCGCATGAAATCCCGCGCCGCCGTGGCCTTCAAGGCCGGAGAACCCCTGCAGATCGTCGAAATCGACGTCGCCCCGCCGCAAAAGGGCGAGGTGCTGGTGAAGATCACCCACACCGGCGTCTGCCACACCGATGCTTTCACCCTGAGCGGTGACGACCCGGAGGGCGTCTTCCCCGCCGTGCTCGGCCACGAGGGCGCCGGCATCGTCGTGGAAGTGGGCGAGGGCGTGACCAGCGTGCAGCCCGGCGACCATGTCATTCCGCTCTACACCGCCGAATGCGGCGAATGCCTGTTCTGCAAGAGCGGCAAGACCAACCTGTGCGTGGCCGTGCGTGCCACCCAGGGCAAGGGCCTGATGCCGGACGGCACCACGCGCTTTTCCTACAACGGCGAGCCGATCTACCACTACATGGGCTGCTCCACCTTCAGTGAATACACGGTGGTGGCCGAAGTCTCGCTGGCCAAGGTCAACCCCGATGCCAACCCCGAGCAGGTCTGCCTGCTGGGCTGCGGCGTGACCACCGGCCTGGGCGCGGTGAAGAACACGGCCAAGGTGCAGGAGGGCGACACCGTGGCCGTGTTCGGCCTGGGCGGCATCGGCCTGGCGGCCATCCAGGGCGCCAAGCTGGCCAAGGCCGGGCGCATCATCGCCATCGACACCAATCCGGCCAAGTTCGACCTGGCGCGGGTCTTCGGCGCGACCGACTGCGTCAATCCCAAGGACCACGAACAACCCATCCAGCAGGTGATCGTGGAGATGACCGGCTGGGGCGTCGACCACAGCTTCGAGTGCATCGGCAACGTGAACGTCATGCGGGCCGCGCTGGAATGCGCCCACCGGGGCTGGGGCCAGAGCATCATCATCGGCGTGGCCGGTGCGGGGCAGGAGATCAGTACCCGTCCGTTCCAGCTGGTCACGGGCCGCAAATGGCTGGGCACCGCTTTTGGCGGCGTCAAGGGCCGCAGCGAACTGCCCGGCATGGTCGAAGACGCGATGGCGGGCCGCATCCAGCTCGCCCCCTTCGTCACCCACACCATGCCGCTGACGGACATCAACCAAGCCTTCGACCTGATGCACGCAGGCGAATCCATCCGCAGCGTAGTCCACTACGCATAAAGCCAAGGCCACGGCCTGCGCGTGCCCCCGAAGCTGCGCAGCAAGCGAGCCAGCCACACCCTTCGGGCAATGAAAAGCAGCGCAGCGGTGGCACAGGCAAGCCCTCACCCATCCATACTCGCCGTGGCTGTCCGAGCGCAGCGCCGCAAAGCGGCGCGAAGCGAGTTTCACGGCGGGTATCCAGGCTGCGCCAGCACGCTTTCTTTGCATCCTTTCTTGCGCGGGCAAGAAAGGATGTCGCCCGCCGGGGCGAGACCCGGCCAGCAGCCCCAAAATCAGGCAGATAAAAATAGCTATCCTCACAGATAAATAAAGCATCTCAGATATTTATCAACATGAAATCCTTTATTGAAGAGTGAAGAAAGCTATCAAATAAGGAATAGAGCTATGCAACGCATGGAACACCACGCCAGCTTCGGCGGCCGCCAGGAAGTCTGGCAACACCCCAGCACCACCCTGGGCTGCGAGATGAAACTGGGCGTCTACCTCCCCCCCGCCGCGCTGGCCGGGGAGCGCTGCCCGGTGGTCTACTGGCTCTCGGGCCTCACTTGCACCGAGCAGAACTTCATCACCAAGGCCGGGGCGCAGCAATACGCCGCCCAGCTCGGCCTGATCCTGGTCGCCCCCGACACCAGCCCGCGCGGCGCGGACGTGGCCAATGACTCCGCCTACGACCTGGGCCAGGGCGCAGGCTTCTACCTGAACGCCACGCAAGCGCCCTGGGCGGCGCACTTCCGCATGGAAGACTACGTGGTGCAGGAACTGCCCGCGCTGGTCGCTGCGCACTTCCCCACGACGGAAAAACGCGGCATCTGCGGCCACAGCATGGGCGGGTACGGGGCGCTGACCCTGGCGCTGCGCCATCCGGGGCGCTATGCCAGCGTTTCGGCGTTCTCGCCCATCGTCGCGCCCAGCCAGGTGCCCTGGGGGCAGAAGGCGTTTGCGGCCTATCTGGGCGACGACCGGGCGGCCTGGGCTGCGCACGATGCGGTGGCCCTGATCGCTTCGGCACCCGAGCGCCTGCCGCTGCTGGTCGACCAGGGCGATGCCGATGAGTTTCTGGCGGGCCAGCTCCAGCCGCAGCGCTTGCAGGCGGCCTGCGCAGCGGCGGGGCATCCGCTGACCTTGCGCTTGCAGCCGGGGTATGACCACAGCTATTACTTCATTGCCAGCTTCATCGGGGAGCATCTGGCGCACCACGCCCGGGCCTTGCAGGGGTAGTTTTTCCTGTTCGCTGCGCTGCTGGGGCGGGGGCCTGGCTTGCTGCGCAGCCGCCTTAGCTGCCTCAGCCGCGTTGGGGGGCGTCATCCCCGGCTGCCAGCCAGGCCAGCGCTTGCTGGCGTGTGGGGGTGTCGGCCCGCCAGTAGTGCAGCAGCAGTTGCGCCAGATCGTCGTCGGTATCGGTGTAGAAAAACGCCACTGGCACGTTCAGCACCTTGGCCAGTTTTCTGGCGATGAGCAAATCGGGTTTGTGTACCCCCAGCTCGTAGCGGTTGATGCGGGTGCTGGCCACAAATTCATCGATCCCCGCTTCAATTCCCAGCATTTTTTGCGATAGCCCTGCCGCCAAGCGGGCCTGCTTGAGCCGCGCTCCCCACTGTTTATCCGCCTCGGACATTGCCTGCCTCAAAAGGCTACGAGACTCGTAGTTTTACTGCAAAGCCAATACTACGTATTACGTAGTCACTGGTTTGTCAAGTCCTTGGCTGCATTCAAAACTACGAGATACGTAGTTTTTGGATTGCTTTTTCAGAATTGGACAAAGAAATGGATGGTTACGCTTGCTGGCAACTACGAATTACGTAACTTTCCTGTTGTCCATCCTTTGGGGAATTTCTTATGGCCACGATCAATACCAACATTGCCTCCATCAACGCCCAGCGCAATCTGGCGCTGTCCGGGCAATCCTTGAACACCACCATGCAGCGCCTGTCCTCGGGCCTGCGCGTCAATAGCGCCAAGGACGATGCGGCCGGGCTGGCCATTTCCGAGCGGATGCTCACCCAGGTCAAGGGCCTGACCGTGGCCTCGCGCAACGCCAACGACGGGATTTCACTGGCGCAGACCGCCGAGGGTGCTCTGGGCAAGGTCGGCGATATGTTCCAGCGGATGCGTGAACTGGCCGTGCAGGCGGGCAACGCATCGAACAGCGCATCCGACCGGGCTGCGCTACAGCAGGAGGTCAAGCAACTGGCCGATGAGGTTGACCGTGTGGCCAAGCAGACCAACTTCAACGGCCAGAAGGTGCTGGACGGCAGTTTTCTGGGCGCGGTGTTTCAGGTGGGGGCCAACTCGGGCGACAACATCACGCTGGGGGCGCTGGTCGATACGCGTGCGGACAGGATTTCCAAGATCGATTACTCCACCGGCACGGAAGTCATCGACGTGAGTGACAAGCCCATTCCCGCCATTGCCGATTACAACCTGCCTATTGCGGCGGGCACGCTCTCTATTACCGTCGTCGGCCATACCACCATCACGCTGGATGCCATTCCTGCGGCCCAAAGCAGCAGCGAACGACTGGGGCAGGTGGTGGAAGCCATCAATAAAAAGACCGCAGACACGGGTGTCACGGCGTATCTGACACCCATCCCCGGCACCAATGAGTACACAGTGGCGGTGATGTCTGACAAGCTGGATGCCAACCAGATCCCGTTGGATGTCACCTTCAACGGCTTCAGTGCCGACACCACGGGCGTGCGCGGTACCTGGGAGCCTACGCCTGCTTCGTACATGACGGCATTGTCATCTGCGGCTGCGGGCAACCCCTTTGTGCTGTCCAGCTTTGCGGAGATGCTGGAAAAAGTGCTCTCTAAAAACCCTGAGCTGACCAGCGAAAACATGGCTTCTGGGGAGTTTGCCGCCTATGTCGCTACGTCTGACCAAGCCAACGCGCTGGCTCTGACGACCGCTCTGGGGGTTGCCAACAGCCATATTCCCGATGTGCTGGCTGCACGTAAAGCCTTTCTGGACGCCGATCCCACTACCAATGCGCTGGCCCAGGCTTATGCCAACGAATTGGGTGCCCACTTTGGCATTGTCATGACAGTGCCCACCGGCGCAGATGGTTTGGCCTGGACGGACGATGAAAAACGTGCCGCCATCGACGCGTTCGCTGTTGCCCAAAGTGGCATCACCTGGGCGGGGGATCTGAGCCTGGACATCACCAATCAGCAAATCAACCAGCGGGGTGTGGACGATGTGGATGTTTCTACCCAGGAGGGCGCCTGGGTGGCTCTGAAGAAAATTGACAACGCCATCGACCAGATCAACAGTGCCCGCGCCACCCTCGGGGCGATACAGACGCGCTTTGAAACAGCGGTGAACAACATCGACATCCAGGTGGAAAACCTGTCCGCCGCCCGTGGGCGAATCGTGGATGCCGACTTTGCCAAGGAAACCGCCAACCTGGCACGCGTGCAAATCCTGCAACAGGCCGGTATGGCGATGGTGGCGCAGGCCAACCAGATTCCGCAGAACGTGCTGCAACTGTTGCAGGGTTAACCCTGCGGAATCAATCCTCGCCCAGGGATTCGAGCAGTTCCTGGGCGGGGATAAAGAACAGCCCGCCGGTGACGGCACGGCTGAAATCCAGCAGGCGGTCGTAATTGCCCTCGGGGCGGCCGATGAACATATTGGTCAGCATCTGTTCGGTGACGGCAGGATTGCGGGCGTAGCCGATGAAGTAGGTGCCGTACTCGCCGCGCGAGGGCGTGGCAAAGGGCAGGTTGGCCCGCAGGATGGCCAGTTCGTTGCCGTCCTCGTCCTTGATCACGTTCAGGGCGACGTGGGCGTTGCTGGGTTTCACGTCGTCGGGCAGCTCGATGTCGTCGTGCTTGGTGCGCCCCATGACGCGCTCCTGCTCCTCGGTGCTCAGGGCGTTCCAGGCGTCCATGTCGTGCAGGTACTTCTGCACGATGGCGTAGCTGCCGCCGGCAAATTCCGGGTCTTCCGCGCCGATCAGCGTGGCCTCCAGCGCGGCGCGGCCTGCGGGGTTTTCCGTGCCGTCGACAAAGCCGACCATGCTGCGGGCGTCGAAGTAGCGAAAGCCGTGCACTTCGTCCTCGGGCTGCACGGCTGCGCCCAGGGCACGCATGGCCTGCATGGCCAGCTCGAAGGTCATGTCCACGGTTTGGGCACGGATGTGCAGCAGCAGATCGCCGGGCGTGGAAGGGGCGTGGTGTTTGGCACCGTGCAGGGCCTGCAAGGGGTGCAGGCCCGCAGGCTTGCTCCGGCCGGGGAACAGGCGTTCCCAGGCGCTGGCGCCGATACCCACCACCATCGTCAGCCGGTGCTGCGGCCAGCGGTGGCCCACGCTGCGCGTCAGGCCCGCCGCATTGCCCAGAAACTCGCGCACGACCGCTTCGGCGGCTGCGCCGGGAGCGATGCTCAGGACGATGAAATGTGCGGCCTCGCCTGCGGATGCGGTGACGGCCTGGGGTTCTGGGTGGAGGTGGGCGGGGCAGGTGCAGGTCATAAGGGTTTTTCCGGTATTCATCATGCCGTCGAGTGTACCCAGCGCCTGCGTGCAGCCTTCAGGCCTGGCCACCATCGCCGGGGTTGAATAGCCATTGGCGCTGGGCGGCAAACACGGCGTTGGGGTATTGGGGCTTGCCCCGGCTGCCGTTGTAGCGGCCCAGGGCCATGTACATGTCGCCCTTTTCGCGCTCCAGGTAGTGGCGCAGGATGACGCAGCCAAAGCGCAGATTGGTCTGCATGTGGAACAGCTTGCCGGGGTCGCCGTCGCCAATCACCCGTGTCCAGAACGGCATGATCTGCATGTAGCCGCGTGCCCCGGCGTGGGAGATGACGAATTTGCGAAAGCCGCTCTCCACCTGGATCAGCCCCAGCACCAGCGACACTTCCAGCCCGGCACGCGTGGCTTCGTACCACAGGGTTTGCAGAAAGTCGCGGCGCACTTCCCAATCGGGCATTCGCTTGCGCAGTCTGTCGCTGGTGGCGGTCAGCCAGCGCAGGTAGTGCAGCCGTGCGTCGGTGGAGGCAAAGACGGGTTCGGGCGGCGACAGCTCGCTCACTGCCGCCCGCAGGGCCGAACGCACGGCGTCGATCAGCGGCTCTTCAAGCTGCGCCCCGGCCTGGGCGGGCAGGGCGTGCAACGCGGCCCAGGCGGCTGCGCCCAGCAGGCAGCGCCGACGGGGCAGAACCGCTGCTGGCCCCATGCGGCTTACAGGCCCAGCTTGGCCCGCAGTTGCGGCACCACTTCGGCCAGCGGCAGGGACGTGGCGGCCGCATCGCGGCGGTGCTGGTATTCGACCAGACCGTCTTTCAGCCCCCGGTCGCCCAGTACCACGCGGTGCGGCACGCCGATCAGTTCCCAGTCGGCAAACATCGCGCCGGGGCGCTCGCCCCGGTCGTCCAGGATGACGTCCACGCCCAGCGCCAGCAGTTCGGCGTAGAGTTTTTCGGCCTCCTGTTTGACCAGTTCGCTGCGGTCCATGCCGATGGGGCAGAGCACCAGGGTGAAGGGCGCGATGGCGTCGGGCCAGATGATGCCGCGGGCATCGTGGTTCTGCTCGATGGCCGCTGCGGGCAGGCGCGTCACGCCGATGCCGTAGCAGCCCATTTCAAACAGCGTAGGCTTGCCGTTTTCGGCCAGGAAGGTGGCGTTCATGGCCTCGGAATACTTGGTGCCCAGGTAGAACACGTGGCCGATCTCGATACCGCGCTCGATGGCCAGCGCACCCTGGCCGTCCGGTGAGGGGTCGCCTGCCACCACGTTGCGCAGGTCGGCCACCAGGTCGGGTTCGGGCAGGTCGCGGCCAAAGTTCACGCCCCGGAGGTGGAAGTCTTTTTCATTCGCGCCGCAAATCCAGTCGGCCATCACGGCCACTTCCCGATCGACCACCAGCTTCACTGGTTTGACCAGATTCAGCGGCCCCAGATAACCCGGCTCGCAACCAAAGTGGTCTTGAATTTCCGTCACGCTGGCAAAACGGAAGTTGGCCAGGCCTTCGACCTTGCCGACTTTCACCTCGTTCATGTCGTGGTCGCCGCGCAGCAGCAGCAGCCAGACCTGGGTTTTCACCACTTCGCCCGCTTCGTTGGTGGTGTCGGTGGCCAGCACCAGGGACTTGATGGTGCGGGCCAGCGGCAGGCCGAGCTGGTCGGCCACGGCCTGGCAGGTGCTGTTGCCGGGGGTGGCGATTTTCTCCAGCGCTTCAACGGCAGCGGGGCGCGGGCCGGCAGGCGGCAGGCTTTCGGCCTTCTCGATGTTGGCGGCGTAGTCGCTGTTCGGGCAGTAGACGATGGCGTCCTCGCCGGTGGCGGCGATCACCTGGAATTCTTCGCTCAGATCGCCGCCGATGGCCCCGCTGTCGGCCCGCACGGCGCGGTATTGCAGGCCGAAGCGGTCAAAGATGCGCTGGTAGGCATCGCGCATGGCCTGGTAGCTGGTCTGGGCGCTGTCGCGGTCCTTGTCGAAGGAATAGGCGTCCTTCATGATGAATTCGCGCCCGCGCATCAGGCCGAAACGCGGGCGGCGTTCGTCGCGGAACTTGGTCTGGATCTGGTACAGGTTCTTGGGCAACTGCTTGTAGCTCTTGAACTCCTGACGGGCGATGTCGGTGACGACTTCCTCGCTGGTGGGCTGGATGATGAAGTCGCGTCCGTGGCGGTCCTGGATGCGCAGCAGTTCCGGCCCCATCTTGTCGAAGCGGCCCGTTTCCTGCCACAGCTCGGCGGGCTGCACCACCGGCATGGTCACTTCGATGGCCCCGGCGCGGTTCATTTCCTCGCGCACGATGGCCTCCACCTTGCGGATCACGCGCAGCCCCATGGGCATGTAGGTGTAGACGCCTGCGCCCAGCTTTTTGATCATGCCCGCACGGGTCATGAGCTGGTGGCTGACGATCTCGGCGTCAGCCGGGGCTTCCTTCAAGGTGGAGATGAGAAATTGCGAAGCTTTCATAGCAAGAGCAGGCCAGGGCGCAAGGGATGGGTGAGCAGGAAATGGGCCTGCCCCGCTTGCCGAAGGCAAGGGGGCAGGCATAATGAACCCAACTTAAAAATTGGGGTTTGATTATGCTTGACCGGGACGGATTTCGCCCAAATGTCGGCATCATCCTGCTCAACCAGAAGAACCAGGTGTTCTGGGGTAAACGCATACGCACACACAGTTGGCAATTTCCGCAAGGTGGCATTGACCGGGGCGAATCGCCCGAGCAGGCCATGTTCCGGGAACTGCACGAGGAAGTCGGGCTGCAGCCCGAACATGTGCGCATCGTCGCCCGCACCCGTGACTGGTTGCGCTACGAGGTGCCAGACCGATTCATACGCCGCGAAGCCCGTGGCCACTATCGCGGCCAGAAGCAGATCTGGTTTCTGCTGCAACTGATGGGCCACGACTGGAACCTGAACCTGCGGGCCACCGACCACCCCGAGTTCGACGCTTGGCGCTGGAACGATTACTGGGTGCCGCTGGACGTGGTGGTGGAGTTCAAACGCGGTGTCTATGAAATGGCGCTCACGGAGCTGGCCCGCTTTCTGCCGCGTGGCGAGCAGCCGCGCAACCGTTACCTGCGCGGCGGGATGCGCAGCCGTGAAACAGGGCGTGATGCCGCGCCCGCCGCCGAACCGGCCCGCAATGCCTTGCGCACCCCCTGGGCGCCGGGCGGGGCCGCGATGGAATTGCCCCCGGGGGCCAGCTTTGATCCGGAGCCGCCCAGCGCGAGCTGACGGTGTTTGCCAACGGCCCTGCGGGGCCGTTGGTGTTGGTGGGTATTTTTAGAACGATCGTTCTTTTATTTGCCGGTTTTGGCTACACTGCAGCCTCTTGCTTTTATTCTTTCTGGAGACCTGCCATGTCCGATCTGCACGCCGCGTTTGACGAAGCCGTAAAAAATTCCACTGCTTTGAGCGAGCGCCCCGACAACGCCACCCTGCTGAAAATCTACGCGCTGTACAAGCAGGCCACGGAAGGCGACAACGAAGCCAAGAAACCCAGCTTCACCGACATGGTCGGCCGCGCCAAGTGGGATGCCTGGGAAAAGCTCAAAGGCCAGAGCCTGGACGAAGCCAAGCAAGGCTATATCGACCTGATCACTTCGCTGCGTTAAGCGCGGCATCGGAGAAGCGGCCCTGCGGGGCCGTTTTTTTATGCCTGTCCACGCCGCAGCTGACACTACACTTGGCCTCAAGGGAGCAGCTATGAGCGGTTTAAGTTTGATGTTGATGATCGGTATCGGCGTGTTCTGGCTGCAGACCAGTGAACAGCGCCGCCGTGTGGGCTTGCTGGCCAAGCACCTGGCGTCCACCCAGGTGGAGAAAATCCTGGGCACTCTGATCGACGGGTATTTGCAGGCCCTGGAGGAAAAAGATCCGCAGCGTCAGCAGCAGGCCTGGGAGGTTCTGACGCGCCAGGAGCAGCAACTGGTCGAGCAGTTCCAGCGGTTTGCCGACGGTTTTGCCAAGGAAAGCGCCGAGGACACGCGGGTGAGCACGCTGCCGTTGTCCCTGCCGTTTTTTGACCGGCTGTTTCCGGCCTACACCTTTGACATGCGCAAGGCCCTGGCGCTGCATGCCGAGGCGATTCGCACCGCCTGTGCCCCGCCAGAGGTGCAGGGCGATGCGCGGCGTGACCTGGCCTTTACCATGACGGCGGAACTGCTGCTGATGCAGCACACTTGCCACTGGTTCGGCAAGACCCGCACGATCGCTTCGGTTCGGCTGGTCACGCGGCACAAGACACAGTACGAGCAGGTGCTCGAATCGGTGCAGCCCGGTACCCGGCGGGCGTACCTGAAGTTGATTGGCAGCCAGGCCTAAGCTGGGCACAATCGACGAAAAATATTTTTCACAACGTTCAGAAAGGGGGCCTTTATGTATACCTTCCAATCCCGCGCAGCGGCCGATTTGCTCATGCTGGCGGCCACGGCCAAGCACATCCTGCAACTGCTGGACAAAACGCCGGGAGAGCCGGGCATCATCACCGTGGCACAGATTCCCGGTGCACTGGAGACCCTGGCCAAGGCCGTGGAAGACGATGAAGCGCGTCGCAAGGCGCTGGAGGCGGCCATCCAGTCCCCCGACGCCAGCGTCAGTGCCAAGGCCGGGGCGGAGTCTGCCGAGCTGGGTGCCATCAGCCTGCGCCAGCGCGTGGCACCGCTGGCCGAGATGCTGCGGGTCAGCCTGGCCGAAAGCAAGGATGTGACCTGGCAGCTCAAGAAATAAACGGCGGCCTTCCAAGTAAAAAAACCGCTGCATTGGCAGCGGTTTTTTTAATGGCCAGGGTTTTCAATCGTAGTTGCGGGCGTCTTCGATCACCTTGCCGTCGTTGGGCAGGCGGCCAGGGTGGTGGAACTGCACTTCGCAGCGCAGTTTCGTCACTTCCCGCACGGCATCCTGCAGCGATTGCACCAGGCCGGGGGCGGTTTCCAGGGTTTCGACGTGCAGGGTCATGGTGTCGTTGGCCATGGCGCCGGTGATGACCAGGCGTACGCGCTGGATTTGCGGGAAGCGCTTGGCCACATCCACCACCTGGCCGGGCTGGACGAACATGCCGCGCACCTTGGTCGTCTGGTCGGCGCGGCCCAGCCAGCCCTTGATGCGGGTATTGGTGCGGCCTGTAGGGCAGGTGCCGGGCAGGATGGCCGAGAGGTCGCCGGTGCCGAAGCGGATCAGCGGGTAGTCGGCATTCAGGGTGGTGATGACCAGCTCGCCCACTTCGCCTTCGGGTACCGGGTCGCCGGTGCCCGGGCGCACGATCTCCACGATCACGCCTTCATCGACGACCAGCCCTTGCCGGGCCTCGGTTTCGTAGGCAATCAGCCCCAGGTCGGCGGTGGCGTAGCACTGGTAGCCGGTGACGCCGCGCTCCTGCAGCCATTGCTGCAGCGAGGGGGGGAAG
Organism: uncultured Comamonas sp.; assembly: GCA_902175065.1. GTDB lineage: Bacteria > Pseudomonadota > Gammaproteobacteria > Burkholderiales > Burkholderiaceae_C > Comamonas. Next base: position 11,249 of record CABIIJ010000038.1, read on the forward strand.
GCTTCGGCCGACACCAGGGCTTTGCGCATGCTGGGCAGGGGGGTGCCCAGCGCCTGGGCTTTTTCCAGGATCAGTTTCAGGAAGCTGGGCGTGCCGATGTAGCCGGCGGGCCGCAGTTCGGCCATGGCCTGCACCTGCTGCTCGGTCTGGCCGGTGCCGCCGGCAAACACGCTGCAGCCGATGGCGTGGGCGCCGTTTTCCATCATCGCCCCGGCGGGGACGAAGTGGTAGCTGAAGCAGTTGTGGATGAGCTCGCCGCTGCGAAAACCGGCGGCGTAGATGGCACGGGCCATGCGCCAGTAGTCGCGGCCCTGGCCTTCGGGTTCGTAGATCGGGCCGGGGCTGGCGAACACGCGCGGCATGGCCGGGCCGAAGCCGTGCGTGGCGAAGCCGCCGAAAGGCGTGCTGGCACGCTGGGCCTGCTGGCGCTCCAGCAACTGGTATTTGCGCGTGACGGGCAGTTGCGCCAGGGCAGCGCGGCTGGTGATGCTGGCTGCATCCACCCCGGCCAGGATGTCGGCAAAGGCGCTGCTGTGCGCCTGGGCGTGGGCAACCTGTGCCGGCAGGGCGGCCAGCAGGGCGGCCTCGCGCTCGTCGGGGCTGCGGGTTTCAAGGGTGTCGTAGAACGGTGAGGACATGGGCGTTTCTCGCAAGGAGGGGAAGTGAGCGCAAGCCGGTCGGAGTGCTGCGGGTGCTGTTGTGGTACGGATTGTCAGGCCAGCCAGCGTTTGCGGCGTTTGTAGCTTTTCACGTCCTTGAAGCTCTTGCGCTCGCTGCCGCCGACGCCCAGGTAAAACTCTTTCACGTCCTCGTTGCTGGCCAGTTCCTGCGCCGGGCCGTCCATGACGATGCGCCCGCTTTCCATGATGTAGCCGTAGTCGGCGTATTTGAGCGCCATGTTGGTGTTCTGCTCGGCCAGCATGAAGGTGACTTTTTCCTTCTGGTTGAGATCCTGCACGATGTTGAACACTTCTTCGACGATCTGCGGTGCCAGTCCCATCGAGGGTTCGTCGAGCAGCACCATGCGTGGATTGCTCATGATGGCGCGGCCAATGGCGCACATCTGCTGTTCGCCGCCGGAGGTGTAGGCGGCCTGGCTGGTGCGGCGCGTTTTCAGGCGCGGGAAGTAGTTGTAGACCTTCTCCAGGTTGCGGGCGATTTCGGCCTTGTCGGTGCGGGTGTAGCTGCCGGTGAGCAGGTTTTCCTCGATCGTCAGGTGGGCGAAGCAGTGGCGGCCTTCCATGACCTGCACCACACCGCGCTTGACCAGGTCGGCGGGCGAGAGGTTTTGAATCTCCTGGCCTTCCAGCATGACGCTGCCCTTGGTGACCTCGCCGCGCTCGCCCTTGAGCAGGTTGGAGATGGCCCGCAAGGTGGTGGTCTTGCCGGCGCCGTTGCCGCCCAGCAGGGCGACGATGCCGTGTTCCGGTACCTTCAGCGAGACGCCTTTGAGCACCAGGATGACGTGGTTGTAGATGACTTCAATGCCATTGACTTCGACCAGCGATTGGGCCGCAGGGGTTGCTGTACTCATACCATCACCTAAATATTTATTGATAGCTGCAAGCGCTTGTATTTAAAGCGCTTGCAGTTGTTTAACTATCCAAACGGCTTGGATAGTGCGGGAGTAGCTCTTTTATTTGCAGTCGCGCACCTGGATGTTTTTCTCCTTGGCGTATTTCTCGCCGTATTCCTTGACCAGGGGATCGACGATGCTCTTGTCGGACTGGTACCAGTCGGAGACGACGTTGAACTTGGCGCCATCCCACTGGGCGATGCGCGACCAGTCGGTGCCCATGTGGTTTTCGCAAGTGGTTTGCACCGGGCGCAGCACCTTGCCAAAGCCCAGTTCGTTGAGGCGTTCCTGCGTCAGGTTCAGGTTTTCCAGGCCCCAGCGCACTTGCTCGGAGGTCATGGTCTTGCCCTTGCCGAACTTCTCCTGCGCGGTGCGCACGGCTTCGACCTGCAGCATGGCGATCACCATGCCGCGGGTGTGGGCCAGCGAGCCGACGCTCTTGCCGTCCTTGGAGGCGCCATCGCCCTTGTCGTACACCATGGTCTTCAGGTCGCTGTGCACCTTGTCGTGCTCGGCGGTGTTGTGGATGGTGATGGTGTTGTAGCCCTTGGCGCCTGCGCCGATGTCGCGCACGTCATGCTCGGAGCCGGCCCACCAGATGCCGTACATCTTGTCGCGCGGGTAGCCGGTGGCCTGGGCTTCACGCACGGCGGTCGGGGTCATGACGCCGGCCGACCACAGCAGCACGTAGTCCGGTTTTTGCTGGCGCACTTGCAGCCAGGTGGATTTCTGTTCCACGCCAGGGGGGGTGACGGGCAGCTTCAGCAGCTCGAAACCTTCCTTGGCGGCACGCTTTTCCAGCAGCGGCAGCGGTTCCTTGCCGTAGGGCGAGTCGTGGTACACGACGGCGATCTTCTTGCCCTTCAGGCTGCCTTTTTCCTTTTTCAGGATGTCCTGAACCATGGAATCGGCCGCCGTCCAGTAGGTGCCCAGCAGCGGGAAGTTCCACTCGAACACCCGGCCATCGGCCGATTGCGACAGGCCGTAGCCCGGGGTCACGATGGTGGTCTTGTCGCCCGGAGCCTTGTCGCTGACGGCAAAGGTGATGCCGGTGGATTGCGTGTCGAAGCTGCCCGAGCCGCCGGTGCGGCTCTTCAGGCGCTCGTAGCACTCCACGCCCTTGCCGGTGTCGTAGGCGGTTTCGCATTCTTCGAAGGTGATCTTGACGCCGTTGATGCCGCCCTTGGCATTCACCAGCTTCAGATAGTCCTGCTTGCCGTCGGCCCATGGAATGCCCAGCGGTGCAAACTGGCCGGTGCGGTAGACCAGCAGGGGCATGAATTGCTCCTCGGCAGCGTGGGCTGCGGGGCTGGCCAGCAGGGCTCCCATGCTGGCAGCAACGGTAGCGGTCGCCAGGGCAATGGTTTTGAATTTCATGACAGTCTCCTTAGGGTGGGGCGGTGGCCCCGGTTAGCGGCACTCTGGGGTGTCGTGGTTAAAAACAGTTAAAAGTGCCTGAAACGTAATGGTTGCAAGCGCTGGCAGCTCTTTTTTTCACGCTGCCGACGCGGTCTGAGGTCAGTGCGGGAAGGGCCAGACACGCAGCTTCTGCCGGGCCGTGGCCCAGAGTTTGGCCAGGCCGTGCGGTTCGACAATCAGGAAGAACACGATCAGGGCGCCAAAAATCATGTGCTCCAGATAGGTGGCCGTGGCCGTGGACAGGGGCAGGCCCAGCCAGTGCGGCACGTGGTTGAGCAGCAGCGGCAGCAGCACGAAGAAGGCTGCGCCGAAGATGCTGCCCACGATGGAGCCGAGGCCGCCGATGATGATCATGAACAGCAGTTGCAGCGAGCGGTCGAGGCTGAAGGCTGCCGGCTCCCAGGCGCCCAGGTGGACGAAGCCCCACAGCGCCCCGGCAATGCCCACCACGAAGGAGCTGACGGCAAAGGCCGAGAGCTTGGCGTACACCGGGCGGATGCCGATCACGCTGGCGGCCACGTCCATGTCGCGCATGGCCATCCACTCGCGGCCCACGGAGCTGCGCACCAGGTTCTTTGTCGCCAGGGCCAGCACGGTCAGGATGGCCAGGCACAACAGGTATTTCTCCATCGGCGTGTCGATCTGCCAGCCGGCAATCTCCAATGCACGGGCGCTGACGGAGCCGGAGGAGGAGTTGTTCGTCACCCACGCTGCGCGGGTGGCCAGCCAGTCGACGAAGAACTGTGCTGCCAAAGTCGCCACGGCCAGGTACAGGCCGCGAATGCGCAGCGAAGGCAGGCCGAAGAGCACCCCCACCGCCATGGCGCACAGGCCGCCGCCAATCAGGGCCAGCAACAGCGGCATTCCGTCGAAGCGCACCTGGAAGTTGTACGCCGCGTAGGCCCCCACGGCCATGAAGGCGCCGGTGCCCAGCGAGATCTGGCCGCAGTAGCCGACCAGGATGTTCAGCCCCAGCGCCCCCAGGCTCATGATGACGAAGGGAATCAGGATGGCCTGAAAGGTGTAGTCGCTGGCCAGCAGCGGGATGGCGACGAAGGCCACGGCCAGCAGGGCCAGGATGGCGTAGCGGTCCTGGGAGACGGTGAAGATCTGCTGGTCGGCAGCGTAGCTGGTCTTGAATTGACCGTTTTCACGATAGAACATGTTGTTTTTCCTCCCGGCTTACACGCGGTCAATGATCTTGTCGCCAAACAAACCCTGGGGGCGCACCAGCAGGAAGCACAGCGCCAGGCCATAGGCAAACCAGGTTTCGATGCCCCCGCCCACCATGGGGCCGAGGTACACCTCGGAGAGCTTTTCGCCCACGCCGATGATCAGGCCGCCGATGATGGCGCCGGGCAGGGAGGTGAGGCCCCCCAGAATCACCACCGGCAGCGCCTTGAGGGCCACCAGCGACAGCGAATACTGCACGCCCAGCTTGCTGCCCCAGATGATGCCGACCACCAGGGCCACGGCCCCGGCCACCGACCAGACGATGACCCAGATGCGCGACAGCGGGATGCCGATGGATTGCGCGGCCTGGTGGTCGTCGGCCACGGCCCGCAGGGCACGGCCGGTCTTGGTCTTCTGGAAGAAGATGCTCAGGGCCGCCACCATGACGGCAGCAATGCCGGCGGCAAACAGGTCTTCCAGGCTGATCATCACGCCGCCGTCGAAGGTGGACTCCATCAGGAATACCGGGTCCTTGGGCATCCCCACATCGATGCTGTAGACCTCCGAGCCGAGCACCATCGGCCCGAAGCCGTCCAGCAAGTAGGCAATGCCCAGCGTGGCCATGAGCAGAATGATCGGCTCCTGATTGACCAGGTGGCGCAGCGCCAGGCGCTCGATCAGCCAGGCCACCGCCACCATGCTGGCCAGCGTGACCACGATCGCCAGCAGGTTGCCCAGCAGGCCCGGCTCCATGCCCAGCCAGTTCGGAATCCACTCGGCAAAGCGGGCCATCACCAGGGCGGAGAACAGCACCATCGCCCCCTGGGCGAAGTTGAAGACGCCCGAGGCCTTGAAAATCAACACAAAACCAATTGCTACCAGCGCGTACAGCGTGCCCACCATCAGGCCGCCGAACAGGGTTTCCAGAAAGAATGCCATGTCGTTCGCTCCTTGTTCTTTCAGTGGGAGGTGCCCAGGTAGGCCCGGATCACGTCTTCGTTGTTGCGCACTTCGTCGGGCATGCCGTCGCCGATCTTCTTGCCGTAGTCCAGCACCACGACGCGGTCGGAGATGTCCATCACCACGCCCATGTCGTGCTCGATCAGCACGATGGTGGTGCCGAATTCCTCGTTCACGTCCAGGATGAAGCGGCACATGTCCTGCTTCTCCTCCACGTTCATCCCGGCCATCGGCTCGTCGAGCAGTAGCACCTGCGGCTCCATGGCCAGGGCGCGGCCCAGGTCGACGCGCTTTTGCAGGCCGTAGGGCAACTGGCCGACGGGGGTCTTGCGGTAGGCCTGGATTTCCAGGAAGTCGATGATGTTCTCGACGAACTCGCGGTGCGCCAGCTCCTCGCGCCGTGCCGGGCCCAGGTGCAGCGCCTGCAGGAGGATGTTGCTTTTCATCTTCAGGTTGCGCCCGGTCATGATGTTGTCGATCACGCTCATGCCCTTGAACAGTGCCAGGTTCTGAAAGGTGCGGGCCACGCCCATTTCCGCCACCTGGCGGCTGTTCATGTGCGCAAAGGTCTGGCCGCGAAAGGTGATCGAGCCTTCGCTGGGCGTGTACACGCCGTTGATGCAGTTGAGCATCGACGACTTGCCGGCACCGTTGGGGCCGATGATGGAGCGGATTTCGTGCTCCCGCACGTTGAATGAGATGTCGGTCAGCGCTTTCACGCCGCCAAAGCGCAGGCTGATGTTCTGGATGTCCAGAATGACATCGCCGATTTTCTTGTCCGTCATGGCATTGGCCTTTTCTTGGGCAATGGGGGAAGGGGGCTGTGGAGCGCCGGCTGCGGCGCGGTCATGTTCCAAAACAGCGGCATCGGTCATGGGGTTCCTGGGGCCAGGCTCGAAACTCAGGCGGCCTGGCGGGCGGCGGGATACACCTGCCCTTCCAGAATCTTCAGCGTGGCGCTGACGCTGCCGGTGCGGCCATCCTCGAACTTCACCTGGGTTTCGATGAACTGCTCGGTCTTGCCGCTGTACAGCGCATCGATCAGCACGCCGTATTTGTCGGCGATGAAGTTGCGGCGCACCTTGCGGGTGCGGGTCAGCTCGTCGTCGTCCGGGTCGAGTTCCTTGTGCAGCACCAGGAAGCGGGCCACCTGGGTGTCGGCCATGCCCTCTTCGGCGGCCAGCCCGGCATTGACCTGGCGCACGCAATCGGCCACCAGCTCCAGCACCTGCGGCTTGGACGCCAGATCGACGTAGCCGCCGTAGGGGATGCCTTGACGCTCGGCCCAGTTGCCCACGGCCTCGTAGTCGATGTTGATGAAGGCGCAGACCTTGTCCTGGCCGTTGCCGAAGCACACGGCTTCCTTGACGTGCGAGAAGAACTTGAGCTTGTTCTCGATGTAGTTGGGCGCAAACATGGCCCCGGTGGCCATCTTGCCCACGTCCTTGGCGCGGTCGATGATGCGCAGCTGGCCGTTGGCGCCGATCACCCCGGCATCCCCGGTCTTGAAGTAGCCGTTTTCATCGATGACCTCGGCCGTGGCGTCGGGGCGCTTGTAATACTCCTTGAGTACCGAGACGCCTTTGAGCAGCACCTCGCCGTTGTCGGCAATCTTCAATTCAATGCCCGGGGCCGCCTGCCCGACGCTGTTGATGTCCACCTGGCCGTCGCGCTGCAGGCACACATACGCGCAGGTTTCGGTCTGGCCATACAGCTGCTTCAGGTTGATGCCGATGCTGCGGAAGAACTGGAACAGCTCCGGCCCGATGGCGGCCCCGGCGGTGTACGCCACGCGGATGCGCGACAGGCCCATGGCGTTGCGCAGCGGCCCGTAGATCATCAGGTCGCCCAGCTTGTATTTCAGCCGGTCCAGGGCGCCGACGCTTTTGCCGTCGAGAATGTCCGAACCCACGCGCTTGGCCACGTTCATGGCCTTCTGGAACAGCCACTGCTTGAATGCAGCGGCGTCCTCCATGCGGATCGACACCGAGGTCAGCATCCCCTCGAACACCCGGGGCGGGGCGAAGTAATACGTGGGGCCGACCTCGCGCATGTCGATGCTCACCGTCGCTGCCGATTCCGGGCAGTTGATGGTGAAGCCGGCCACCAGCCACTGGGCGTAGGAGAACAGATGGTCGCCCACCCACGCCGGCGGCAGGTAGGAGATGACGTTGTCGTTGGGGCCGAGCTTGTCCACCTCCACCCCGCCCTTGGCCGAGCCGATGAAGTTGGCGTGCGTCAGGCACACGCCCTTGGGCTTGCCCGTGGTGCCCGAGGTGTAGAGGATCACCGCCACATCCTCGGCCTGCACGCGCTGCTGCATGTTGTCCCACACGCCGGGGTGGTCGCGGTCCCAGGTTTCGCCCAGCTTTTTCAGCTCGGCGGTGCTGATCAGGCCCGGCTCCTCGTATTTGCGCAGGCCGCGCGGGTCGTCGTAGATGATGTGGGTGATGCCGGGCACGGACTCGCGCACCTCCAGCAGCTTGTCCACCTGTTCCTGGTCTTCGGCAAAGGCGAACTGGATGTCGGCATCCTGCACCACGAAGGCCATTTCCTGCGCCACTGCGTCCTGGTACAGCGGAATCGGGATGGCCCCCAGGCTCTGCACGGCGGCAAAGCCCATGTAGACGTGCGGGCGGTTGTCGCTCACAAAAGCCAGGTTCTGGCCCCGTGCCAGGCCCAGCGCAGCCAGGCCACAGGCCATGTGGCGCACATCCCTGGTCACGTCGGCCCAACTCCAGGTTTGCCAAATGCCGTACTCCTTTTCACGCAGCGCCGGGGCCTGGGGGCGCTGGGCAGCATGTTCTAGGAGCAGGTGCGGAAAAGTGGTCGCCATGGCGGTTCCTCGCAAACGGTGTTCTGGAAGATGTGCAGTCAGTTTCGTGTCAAAAAGTCTGATTTGCACCGGATTTCCAACAATCGTAGTGGCGAGTTTGACGTCCTTGTGTCTTTTCGACGACTTTCCTAGGGAAACTTCTTATCGGGTTATCCTGCTGTATATCCGTGCCATCTGCTTTTTACTGTGGTTTATTTTCATCATTTGCCGGGGTGGATGGTGGAAAAACGCCGCATCCTGTGGCAAACCCTAGGGGACAGGGCCGACATCTGCCCCGATGCTTACCGTTTATGAGTTCGATACCTTCCTTGTACCAACGCAGACGCTCCCCCACCATGCAGGAATTGGGCAGCATTCCCTGGTTGCGTCTGCTCCAGCCCCATGAACGTGACCGGGCTGTCAGCTCCCTGCAGATCTCGCAGGCCATGCCGGGCGAGCACGTCTGCGTGCTGGGGCGGCAGGTGACGTACTGGTTCGGCCTGACCGACGGGCTGTTGAAAATGAGTTCCGAGAACGCCCAGGGCGTCAGCATGACCTTTGCCGGACTGCCGCCGGGCGGCTGGTTTGGCGAAGGCACCTGCATCAAGCGCGAGCCGTACCGCTACAACGTGCAGGCGCTGCGCAAAAGCGTGGTGGCCGGGCTGCACATCGACACCTTCCACTGGCTGCTGGACAACTCGCTGGGCTTCAACCGCTACATCATGAGCCAGCTCAACGAACGCCTGGGCCAGTTCATCGCCGCGCGGGAGATCGACCGCCTCTCCAGCCCTGACCTGCGGGTGGCACGCAATCTGGCGGCGCTGTTCAACCCGGTGCTCTACCCCTATTCCGGCAGCGCCCGCGTGCTGCGCATCACCCAGCAGGAACTGGCCTACCTGGTCGGCCTGTCGCGCCAGCGCGTCAACGAAGCGCTGACCACGCTGGAGGCCGCAGGCGCCATCCAGGTCGAATACGGCGGTGTGCGTGTCCTGGACCTGGAAGCGTTGCGCACCGGTGTGTTCCCGAGCCGCAAATCCGCCTCGCCGCAGGCGCAAGCCATTGGCGTCTGAGCCTCGGCGCTTTGCCCGAGTGCGGACAAGGACAGGGCGGCGCAGCGACAATACCCGCCTTCCTTTGCCCAGAGATGGCCATGCCTCCTTCCAAACCACGATCTTCTTCCGGCCCCCGTCCCGGCCCGCGTCCCGCCCACCGGGATTTTTCTGCTTCTGGCCCCCGGCGGGAGGGGGAGCGTGGCCCGCGCCGGGAAGGGGAACGCGGCCCGCGCAGCGATCGCCCGCAACGGGATTTTTCCGACCGTCCGCAGCGCAGCGGCGACCGTTTCGAGCGCGGCGGCGAGCGCCCGCAGCGCCGCTTTGACAACGACCGCCCTGGCTTCCGCAAAGACGACCGAGGCCCGCGCCGCGATGGCGAACGTCAGGAACGCGGCGGTTTCGGTCAAGCCGATGGCCGCCCGAGCTTCCGCCGTGCGGATGGTGATCGCCCGCAGGAACGCCGGTTTGAAGGCGGTGAACGCCCGCAGCGCCGCTTTGACAACGACCGCCCTGGCTTCCGCAAGGACGACCGAGGCCCGCGCCGCGACGGCGAACGCCAGGAACGCGGTGGCTTCGGTCAGTCTGATGGTCGCCCGAGCTTCCGCCGTGCCGATGGCGAACGTCCGCAGGAACGCCGGTTTGAAGGGGGTGAACGCCCGCAACGCCGTTTCGACAGCGACCGCCCCGGCTTCCGCAAGGACGACCGAGGCCCGCGCCGCGACGGCGAGCGCCAGGAACGCGGCGGTTTCGGCCAAGCAGATGGCCGCCCGAGCTTCCGCCGTGCGGATGGCGAACGCCCGCAGGAACGCCGCTTCGAAGGTGGGGAACGCCCGCAACGCCGTTTTGACAACGACCGTCCCAGTTTCCGCAAGGACGACCGAGGCCCGCGCCGAGATGGCGAACGCCAGGAACGCGGCCCGCGCAGCGACCGTCCGCAGCGTGATTTCTCCGACCGTCCACCGCGCGGCGACTTTGACCGTGCTGCGCAACGCTCCGCCACTCCACCGGAAGGCGAACAGCGGGGCCGGGGCAGCATCCGCACCTACCGCGCCCCGGCCAGCCTGAAAGGCAAGGCCGCGCCGATCAAGGTCATTCGCCCGGAAGACAAACCCCCGGAGGCGGCCGAACCGGGCTTTCGCAAACGCAAGCCGAGATCTGAATAAATAGCACCCTCCGCTGATGAATAAACAGATTCAGCGTAAAAACAATCTGAAATCCTTATGAAGAGCGCGGTAAGCGCTCTTTTTTTATAGAGTAAACACGTTCCTAGGTATTTTTCCAGAGGATGGCCGGGCTGATTTCCTCCAGCGTCGTGCAGCCCAGTTGCGCCATGGCCAGCTCCAGTTCGCCGCGCAGCAGGTGCAGCATGTGCGCCACGCCCAGCCAGCCGGCGCAGGCCAGGGCGTGCAGTTGCGGGCGGCCCACCAGCACGGCGCTGGCGCCCAGGGCCAGGGCCTTGACCGCATCGGTGCCCCAGCGCACGCCGCTGTCGAGCAGCAGCGGCACTTTGACGGCCTCGGCAATGGCCGGCAGCACCTCCAGCGGGCTGGCCACGCCGTCGAGCACCCGCCCGCCGTGGTTGGAGACGATGAGCGCATCCACCCCGCTATCGACCAGCTTGCGGGCTTGCTCGGGGTGCAGGACGCCTTTGACGATCAGCGGCAGGCGCGTCTGCGCACGCAGCCAGTGCAGTTCGTCCCAACTGGGCGCTTGCCGTGCCAGCGGGGTGCCGAATAGCGGCGGGCCGTCGATGCTGCCGGCCTGCTGGCGCGGTGCAATGTGGCGCAGGTTGGCAGCCGCCACGCCAGCGGGCAGGGCGAAGCCGGAGCGTTTGATGCTGGCATCCACCGTCCAGACGATGGCCTCGTAGCCTGCGCTTTCGGCCCGCTGCACCAGCTCCAGGGTGTGCTGGCGCTCGGCCTGGGAATAGAGCTGGAACCACAGCGGCCCGCGCCGTTGCAGGGCTTGGCGGGCCGCCTGTGCTTCCTGGGCGATGGCCTCCAGCGTGTGGCTGCTCAAGGTGCTGACCACCATGCCTGCCTGCAAGGCCGTGGCGGCCCGCACGCTGGCCAGTTCGCCCTCCGGGTGCGCCAGGGTCTGGTAGGCCACGGGGGCCAGCAGGATTGGATGCTCCAGCGGCTGGCCCAGCAGCGTCCGGCGCGTATGGGCGGCGCTCAAATCGGCCAGGGGCCGGGGCAGCAGGCGCAGGGCATCGAAGGCGGCGCGGTTGTGCGCCAGGGTGAGCTGCTGGTCGGCCCCGCCCTGGATGTGCTGCCAGGCACTGGCCTCGATGTGGTGGCGGGCCTGTTGCTCGTAGTCGCGCAGGCTGGCGATGGCTGCCGGAATCTGGCTGGCCGCAGGCACCACCGGCTGGCCCAGGCTGTTCAATGCCGTGCTCATGTCTGCGACCACATGCGCAGCAGGTTGTGGTAGGTGCCGGAGAGGGCGGAGATTTTCGGATGCTCCGGGCAATCGGCGCTCAGGGCCTGGATGCTCTGGTCCAGGTCGAACAGCAGGCGGCGCTTTTCCGCCGAGGCAATCAGGCTTTGCGCCCAGAAGAACGAGCCGTAGCGCGTGCCTCGGGTGACGGGGTTCACGCGGTGCAGGCTGGTGCCGGGGTAGACGATGGCGTCGCCCGCCGCCAGCTTCACGCTTTGCTGGCCGAAGGTGTCCTCCACGATCAGCTCGCCGCCTTCGTATTCGTCGGGGTGGCTGAAGAACACGGTGGTCGAGACATCGGTGCGCAGCTTGGTTGCCGTGCCGGGGATGACGAACAGCGCGTTGTCGATGTGGTTGCCATAGGTGCCGCCGCCTTCATAGCGGTTGAAGCGCGGGGGCAGCACTTTCAGCGGCAGGGCTGCGGATAGGTACAGCGGGTTGCGGGCCAGCTTGTCCAGCACGAACTCGCCCAGGGTTTTGGCTTCGGCGCTGGCCAGCGGCAGTTGCAGATTCTGTTTCACCTGTGCCGCCAGATGGCCGGCGGTGGTGCGGCCATCTTCCCACTGGGCTTGTTCCAGGGTCTGGCGGCAGGTGGCGACTTCTTCGGGGGTGAGCAGGGCGGGGATACGTAGCAGCATGGCGATGGCTCAAAGAGCGGGAGGGATGGGAACGATTATTATTTTTGTAAAAAAACCCGCAGCCCAGGAAGGGCAGCGGGGTTTGTGCACAGGGGCTGACGCAGGTCAGCTCAGTAGGCGATCTTCAGCGTGGCCACTGCTGAGCGGCCTGCACCGATGTTGGCGTAGTGCGGCGAGCGCACGCCGGTGTAGTAGACCTTGTCGCCCAGGTTGTAGAGGTTCAGCTGCAGCGCCATGTTCGGCGTGAACTGGTAGCTGGCCATGGCGTCGTAGCGGGCGTAGCCGCTGGCGCCCTTGGTCACGATGCCACCGTCGTTGCTGCGGATGTACGAGGCGTTCACGCTGCTTTGCGCGTACACCCCCAGGCCCAGGGTGAGCTTGGCCGTGGGTTTGTAGCTGGTCCACAGGCTGAAGCTGTGCTTGGGCGTGTTCTGGAAGGGCTGGCCGTTGGCAATGTTGCCGATACCCATGTCCTTCTGCTCGCTGTCCATATAGGTGTAGCCGCCAAAGACATTCAGACCGGGCAGCACGCTGCCGGTAAAGCCCAGCTCGATCCCGTTCACCACCTTGTTGCCGCCCATGTAGGTGATGCCGTTTTCCGTGATGCGCACGTTGGTCACTTCATTGCGGAAGATGGCGGCGGTCAGGCCCAGGTGGTTGTTCAGCACGTTCCACTTGGTGCCCAGCTCGATGGAGCGGGTTTTTTCCGGTTCCAGGTCGGCCAGCGCATCGGTGGTGATGCCCAGGTCTTCGCTGCCATTGCCGAGCGTGGAGCCGCCAGGGCGGGAGGAGGTGCCCAGGCTGGCGTAGATGCTGCCGTTGCTGGCCGGCTTGTAGACCACGCCCAACTGGTAGTTGAACAGCGTGTCGCTGCGGCTGAGGTCGTAGGGCACGACGCTGCCGCGCGGTGGCGGGCCGGAAGCGTCGATCTTGTAATGATCGACGCGCAAGCCGCCGTTGATCAGCCACTGCTCGTTCAGCTTGATCGTGTCGAAGCCGTACAGTGCGGTGGTGGTGATCTTGTTGTTGGCAGGATCGCCCGGCGTCCAGGCAAAGTTCCAGGCGTCGTTGGGGTTGGGGTTGTTCAGGGAAGTGCACCACGGCGCCGCCACGGCGGCGCAGACGCCGTTGCCGGATTGCACGGCCCCGGAACGGGATTCGGCTTTCTCCTGCGACAGCTCCAGGCCCACGGCATAGGTGTGGCCGACGCTGCCGGTTTGCGCCTGACCGGTGAACTCGGTCACGTTTTGCAGGGTCTTGGTGTCAGAGATGCGGTAGTTGCCGCGCCGCCAGACAAAGCCGTTGACGGCGTTGCCCTTGCTGTCGTCCGGCTGCGTCCAGACGTAGTCCTGGCTGGATTTGCTCCAGCGCAGGGTGTTGCGCAGCTTGTTGGTGGCGCTGAACTTGTGCTCGATGCTGGCGGTGAGCAGGTCGCTCTTTTCCTTCTCGTAGTCGCGGCCAAACAGGCCGTACCAGTTCTTGCGGCTGTTGCCGTAGGTGGGGCGCACGTTGCTGCCGCCGGGCAATGCAGCTGCACCGGCGGTGTTGTAGAGGTAAGGCACGCCGCCATCGGGGATGTTGTCGGTTTGCAGGTGCTGCCAGCCCAGGGTGATTTCGGTGGGCGTGCCCATGCCGAAGGTCACGGTGGGGGCAATGCCCCAGCGCTTGTTTTCGGGGCCGTCGCGGCCGGGGATGTCGGCATCGTGCGCCATGGCGTTCAGGCGCAGGCCCACGGTGTCGGAGAGCTTGCGATTCAAGTCCAGCGTGGCCCGCTTGTAGTTGTCGGTGCCCAGGCCGATGTCGGCGTTGAGGAAGTTCTCGTTCTTGGCCTTTTTGGTGGACAGGTTGATCGAGCCGCCTGCGCCGCCGCGCCCGGCGTAGGCCGAATCGGCGCCTTTGATGACTTCGATGGCTTCCAGGTTGAACACTTCGCGCGTGCCGGCGGCGATGTCGCGCATGCCGTCGACGAAGGTGCTGGCTTGCGCATCCATGCCGCGAATGAAGGCCTGGTCGCCGGTGGGGTTGCCGCCTTCGCCATTGCCGAAGGTGATGCCGGGGGTGGCCTTGAGGGCGTCTTGCAGGCTGGTGGCGCCAGTCTGTTGCAGGACTTCCTCGGTAATGACCTGCACGGTCTTGGGCGTATCGACCAGCGGCGCGGTGAATTTGCCCGACGGTGCAGTGTCGGTTTTCATCGCACTGGTTTCGCCTGTGACGGTGACGGTGGAGAGGGTGTTGGTGGCCGGGGCCGATTGCGCCAGGACATTGGCGCTGACCAGGGTCAAACCAGCAGCTAAGGCCAGTTGCGTGAGTTCGCAGTGCAGGCCGGGTTTGCGGTTTTCTGACATGGGTGGGATGGGTTGGAGAGATGATGAAACGAGACTGCTCCAACCAAGGCACCTTGAAAAGCGCCCTGGAAAAAGGCGCAGTCCCGCTGCAAATTTTATTCCTTAATAAGAATGATTGCCTTTATCTGTATCAATATTGTTGCTTCTTGGCAACGGATGGCCCTGGCGGGGCCGGCCCTTGAAATGCGGTATGCCGCCCCTAACTGCAGCGGCGTTGCCGACGCGGGGTCGGCGCTTTTTTTCCCGAGCTACACCTTATGAGTCAACACACCCATTCTTTCCAGGCGGAAGTGGCGCAACTGCTGCACCTGGTTACCCATTCGCTGTATTCCAACCCCGAGATCTTCCTGCGCGAGCTGGTGTCCAACGCTTCGGATGCCTGCGACAAGCTGCGCTTTGCCGCGCTGGGCGATGCCAGCCTGTACGGCGACCAGCCCGATCTGGAAGTGCGTTTGTCCTTCGACGCGGCCGCGAAAACGCTGACGATTACCGACACCGGCATCGGCATGAGCGAGCAGGAGGCCATCGACCACCTGGGCACCATTGCCAAGAGCGGCACCAAGGCCTTTATGGAGCAGCTCTCGGGCGACCAGAAGTCGGACGCGCAGCTCATCGGCCAGTTCGGCGTGGGTTTTTATTCCGGCTTCATCGTGGCCGACAGGATCACCGTGGAATCGCGCCGCGCCGGTTTGCCGCAGACCGAAGGCGTGCGCTGGACGAGCACCGGCACGGGCGATTTCGTGACCGAGACGATCACCCGCCCGGCACGCGGCACCAGCGTCACCCTGCACCTGCGCGAAGACCAGCAGGAGTTTCTGAACGCCTGGAAGCTCAAGTCGCTGGTGAGCAAATACTCCGACCACATCAGCCTGCCCATCCTGATGGAAAAGGAGGAATGGAAAGAGGGCGAAAACGAGGGCGAACCCGGCGGCATGGTGAAAACCGGCGAGTGGGAAACCGTGAACAAGGCCAGCGCCCTGTGGACCCGCGCCAAGAAGGACATCAGCGCCGAGCAGTACCGGGAGTTCTACAAAAGCATCAGCCACGATCATGAAGACCCGCTGGCCTGGGCGCACAACCGCGTGGAGGGCAATTCGGAATACACGCAGCTTCTGTACATCCCGGCCAAGGCGCCGTTCGACCTGTACACCCGCGACAAGCACGCCGGCGTGAAGCTGTACGTCAAGCGCGTGTTCATCATGGACGATGCCGAGGCGCTGCTGCCGCAGTACCTGCGCTTCGTGAAGGGCGTGATCGACTCGGCCGACCTGCCGCTGAACGTCAGCCGCGAGCTGCTGCAGGAAAGCCGCGACGTGCGCCTGATCCGCGACGGGTCGGTCAAGCGCGTGCTGTCCATGCTGGAAGACCTGGCCAAGCACGACAAGCATGAAGCTGGCACCGATGCCGACGGCGTGACCGACGTGGTCAGCGAAGAGGACAAGGCCAAGGAAGGCAAGTACACCCGCTTCTATGCCGA
Organism: uncultured Comamonas sp.; assembly: GCA_902175065.1. Taxonomy (GTDB): domain Bacteria; phylum Pseudomonadota; class Gammaproteobacteria; order Burkholderiales; family Burkholderiaceae_C; genus Comamonas. The sequence continues at coordinate 27,143 of CABIIJ010000038.1, forward strand.
GTTCGGCCCGGTGCTGAAAGAGGGGCTGGGCGAGGACTTCGCCAACCGCGAACGCATCGCCAAGCTGCTGCGCTTTGCCTCCACCATCGGCGATGCGCCCACCGTGGGCCTGGCCGACTACAAGGCACGCATGAAGGAGGGGCAGGAGGCCATCTACTACATCACCGCCGACACCCTGGCCGCCGCCAAGAACAGCCCGCAGCTGGAAGTGTTCAAGAAAAAGGGCATCGAGGTGCTCCTGATGACCGACCGCGTGGACGAGTGGGCGCTCAATTACCTGCACGACTTCGACGGCACGCCGCTGCAAAGCGTCGCCAAGGGTGCGGTCGACCTGGGCAAGCTGCAGGACGAGGAAGAGAAGAAAGCCGCCGAGGAAGCTGCCGAAGCCTTCAAGCCCCTGCTGGCCAAGCTGAAGGAGGCGCTGAAGGACAAGGCCGAGGACGTGCGCGTGACCGCCCGCCTGGTCGACTCCCCGGCCTGCCTGGTGGTGCAGGACGGCGACATGAGCAGCCAGCTTGCCCGCATGTTGAAACAGGCCGGGCAGGAAGTGCCCGGCAGCAAGCCGGTGCTGGAGGTGAACCCCGACCACGCCCTGGTCAGGAAGCTGGACGGCAGCGTGCACTTCCATGACCTGGCGCACATCCTGTTCGACCAGGCGCTGCTGGCCGAAGGCGGGCACCTGGAAGACCCGGCGGCCTACGTCAAGCGGGTGAATGCACTGCTGGTCTAAACCCGGCCACGCTGGCCTGCGAACCCTGCTGCGGCAGGGTTTTTTTTATGCGCCAGGGTGCGAGATGTTCATTGAAAAAGGAGCCTGTTCCACTGATGAACAAAGGATTTCATGTATTTTTATCTTTGAAATCATTTGTTCATAAGTGGTAAATGCTATTGAATTAATGAATCCTGCAGGTAAAAAAAACCGCTGCCCAGGAGCTGGCACAGCGGCATCAAGAAGGGAACTGGTGGGGAAAACCGTGGGGCCGGTCAGACCTGCATGTTCATCACGTCGGTGTAGGCCTGCACCAGGCGGTTGCGCACGTGCAGCGTGGCCTGGAAGCCGATTTGCGCCTTCTGCATGGCGACCATCGTCTCTTCGAGGCTGACGGCGGGGTTCTCCATCTGCACTTCGCGCTGCAGGTGGGTGGAGTGGTTTTGCGCAGCGCTGACCGAGCGCAGGGCGTTTTCCAGCGCGGTGCCGAAGCCATGGCCCTCGGCCTCGGCGGACTGGAGGGGTTTGGTCAGGCGGGCGGCGGCATCGGTGGTGCCGCGCAGGGCGGACAAGGCGCTTTGAGTGTTTTGAATACGCAGATCCATGGTGTGCTCCCTCAGGAAAAATGGACGCAGGAAATAGCTGACTTGGCCGCAATCGTAAGCATTCGGGGGTGGTGCCAGCGGCGGAAATAAGTGGGCAAAGGGGCGCCTTATCGTGTGAATGGCGGCAGGACAAATCCGAATAATCGACTGCACCTTGGGCTGCGTGCCAGCTCTTGAACTCTGTTGGGAAAAACTATATGTCCGCCGTCGCTGAAGTACCTCTTGCTCAGAATCCTCCTGCCGTTGCAGGCGCTCCTGGCGTCTCGCTCCAGCAGCGCTTCAACCAGATGGACCGCAATCAGCGTATGCGCTGGGGCGGTCTGGCCGCCCTGGCCGTGGTGGCGGTGGTGGCGGCTGCGCTGTTTGCCCGCCAGCCGGACTACAAGGTGTTGTTCGCCAGCCTGTCGGACAAGGATGCGGGCGCGATCGTCGCGCAACTGACGCAGATGAACGTGCCTTACCGCTACACCGAGGGCGGCGGCGCGATTCTGGTGCCCGCCGACAAGGTGCACGATGCGCGGCTCAAACTCGCCACGCAGGGGCTGCCCAAAGGCTCCATCGCCGGGTTCGAGGTGATGGACAACAGCAAATTCGGCATCACCCAGTTTCAGGAGCGGGTGAATTACCAGCGGGCGCTGGAAGGGGAGTTGACGCGCTCCATCCAGGGCCTGTCGGCCGTGCAGGATGCCCGCGTGCATCTGGCGCTGCCCAACCAGAACGGTTTTTTCCGCGAGCAGCAGAAGCCCTCGGCCTCGGTGATCGTGGACCTGCACCCTGGCCGGATGCTGGACCGGGCGCAGATCGCGGGCATCGTGCATCTGGTCGCCTCCAGCGTGCCGGAGCTGGCGCCGAACAGCGTCAGCGTGCTCGATGCCAGCGGCAAGCTGCTCTCGCAGGAGCCGGACGGCAAGGACAGCTCGGTCGATCTCCAGCAGCTCATGTACCAGCAGCAACTGGAGAAGCAGTACGTGCAGCGCATCCTGGACATTCTGGAGCCGGTGGTCGGTGTCGGCAATGTCAAGGCGCAGGTGACGGCGGAGCTGGATTTCTCGCAGTCCGAATCGACCTCCGAGCTGCACGCCCCCAACCAGGGCGAAAGGGCCAGCAGCGCCATCCGCAGCCAGCAGATGCTGGAGAGCACCGGGGCGCCGAAAGACCTGCCGCCCACCGGCATCCCCGGTGCCACGACCAACCAGCCGCCGCAGGTGGCCGCTGCGCCCATCAACGGGCAGGCGCAGCCCCTGCGCTCGGCCGAGGAGCGCCAGCGTGACTTCATGGAAATCCCGGGCAGCAAGCGCGAGGTGGTCACCAATTACGAGGTGGACAAGACGGTGCGCGTCACCCGCAACAGTACCGGCGGCATCAAGCGCATGACGGCGGCCGTGGTCGTCAACTACCTGCCCGGCACCCCTGCCGAGGCCGGTGGCGTGGCCACCCCCCAGCCGATGACCGAGCAGCAGCAGGCGCAGATGCTGGCGCTGGTGCGCGAGACGATCGGCTTCAGCGCCGAGCGCGGCGATTCGGTGAACCTGATGAACACCCCGTTCCAGGCTGCGCCGCGTCTGGCCTCGGACCTGCCGGTGTGGCAGCAGCCCGAGACGATCGAAATGGTCAAGACCATTGGCTGGCCGGTGGGCTTTGTGCTGGCGGCGCTGATCCTGATGTTCGGCGTGGTGCGGCCCCTGGTCAAGAGCCGCCGCAAGAAGGAGATGCAGGCCCAGCTCGACCTGCTGGAAGCCGAGGAACTGGAGCGTCCCGCCCTGCCGCAGAAACCGGGTGAACTGCCGCCCGAGCAGATCCGCCTGGATCAGGCGCGGGCACTGGCCAAGCAGAACCCGATTGCGGTGGCCAACATTATCAAAACCTGGGTCAATGGCGCTGAGGCTTAACGCCCTGGCCCTGGCATGACGAACATAAAGAGTTGAATATGGACGACCGTGGTTTGAATGATGCTGCCATCTTGCTGATGTCCCTGGGGGAAGAAGAGGCCGCCGAGGTGTTCAAGCACCTCTCCCCCAAGGAAGTGCAGAAGCTGGGCGAAACCATTGCCCGGATGCGCGGCGTGACCAAGGAGAAGGTGGACTTCGTCGTGGCGCGGTTTACCGATGACTGCGCCTCGCAAAGCCTGCTGGTAGAGGATGCCAGCGACTATGTGAAATCCGTGCTGCGCCGCGCCCTGGGCGACGACAAGGCCTCGCTGCTGCTGGACCGTATCCTGCAGGGCGGCGATGTCTCCGGCATCGAAAGCCTGAAATGGATGGACCCGGTTTCCGTGGCCGAACTGCTGCGCAACGAACACCCGCAGATCGTCGCGGCCATCCTGGTGCACCTGGAGTACGAACAGTCGGCAGCCATCCTGATGCAGTTGCCCGAGCGGATGCGCAGCGAAGTCATGCTGCGCGTGGCGACGCTGGAGGGCATCCAGCCCTCGGCCCTGAAGGATTTGAACGAAGTGCTCTACCAGGTGCTGGCCGGGGGCGACAAGATTCGCAAGACCTCGCTGGGCGGGGTCAAGACCGCAGCGGAAATGCTCAACCTGCTGGGCGGCAATGCCGACGTGGCGGTGCTGGACACCATCCGCAATTACGACGCGGATCTGGCGCAGAAGATCATGGACAAGATGTTCGTCTTCGACGATCTGGTCAAGCTCGACGACCGCTCGCTGCAACTGGTGCTGCGCGAGGTGGCGTCCGAGACGCTGATCGTGGCGCTCAAGGGCGGCTCGATGGAAGTGCGCGACAAGATTCTGGCCAACATGTCCAAGCGGGCCGCCGAAGCCCTCAAGGAAGACCTGGAAGGGCGCGGCCCGATGCGCCTGTCCGAAGTGGAAGCGCAGCAAAAGGAAGTGCTCAAGATCGTGCGCCGTCTGGCCGACGAGCAGCAGATCACCATCGGCGGCGGTGCCGAAGACGCATTCGTCTAACAGGAAGGTCAGGAAGCGGACATGGCAGGCAATACCCCCTATTCCAAAGCGCGTTTCATTCCCAGCGAGGAATTGCCGGCGGGTCAGGTGCGCGTCTGGCGCTTTGGCGATGTCGGCCTGGGTGGCCTGGGGGGCGAGGCGCTGCCACCCCTGGATACTTCCGAGCAGCTCCATCCGCTGATGAGCGAACGCCCCTCAGCCCCCGCCATGGAGGACGACCCCCAGGCGGAGGATGCGGCGCAGGAGGAAGCGCCGCCCGAACCGCCCCAGCCCGCCGGGATGGATGAAGAAACCGTGCAGCACCTGCTGGAGCAAGCCCGCCAGGAGGCCTACCAGCAGGGGCTGGAGCAAGGGCACCAGCAAGCCGCCCAGGAGTGGCAGCAGCGGATGCAGGACTACCAGAACAACCAGGGCCGGGAGCAGGGACAGCGCCTGACGGAAATCGTCCACCAGGCGCAAAGCGGCATCCAGGGACTGCAACAGCAGGTCGCCCCGGATTTGCTGCAACTGGCCTGTGACATTGCCCGCCAGGTGGTGCGCCAGGAGCTGCGCACCAACCCCCAGGCGCTGATGCCGGTGCTGCGCGAGGCGCTGGACATGCTGGGCGCGGAAACCAAACCCGCCGTGGTGCGTCTGCATCCGGATGACTGGCAGGTGCTGGAGCCGCATATCCGCGCCGCCCTGCCCAATCCCAGGATCGAGTGGTTGCAGGATGCCGGTGTGCAGCCCGGCGGCTGCCTGGTGGAAAGCCAGGGTGCCCAGGTGGACGGCAGCCTGGAAAAACGCTGGCAGCGGGCCGTGGCCGCGTTGGGACTGGTGTCCACCTGGTACGAAGGGGCGCAGCATGGCTGAACTTGCCGCGCAACTGCACGCCATGCTGCAACAGGGCAGCGCACGGCTGCGCCAGCCCGTGCCGCTGCCCAGCCATGGCACCCTGACGCGGCTGACCGGGCTGGTGCTGGAAGCATCGGGCCTGCGGGCGCCGGTCGGGGCGCAGTGCCATCTGCAAATGCCGGGGCAGGAGCCGGTGCTGGCCGAGGTGGTCGGGTTTGCCGGCGACCGGGCCTTTCTGATGCCGGCGGGCGATATTCAGGGCCTGTCCTGCGGTGCCACGGTGACACCGGCACAGCCCTTCATTCCGCCGTTGCGCCTGGGCGATACCGAAGTGCCGGACATGGCGCCCGGGGTGCTGCGCCTGCCCATGGGCGATGGCCTGCTGGGCCGGGTGGTCGATTCCCAGGGCATTCCCCTGGACCACGGCGGCGACTTGCGTGACGTGCAGGCCAGGGAGCTGGAGCGCGAGCCGCTCAATGCCATGGAGCGTGCCCCGGTGCGCGAGAGCCTGGATACCGGCGTGCGGGCCATCAACAGCCTGCTGACCGTGGGACGCGGGCAGCGCCTGGGCCTGTTTGCCGGTTCGGGCGTGGGCAAATCCGTGCTGCTGGGCATGATGGCCCGCTATACCCAGGCCGACATCATCGTGGTGGGTTTGATCGGCGAGCGCGGTCGCGAAGTCAAGGAATTCGTCGAGGATATCCTGGGCGCCCAGGACCGGGGCCGCGCCGTGGTGGTGGCTGCGCCTGCCGATGCACCGCCGCTGCTGCGGATGCAGGGGGCCAGCTACGCGACGGCGGTTGCCGAGTATTTCCGCGACCAGGGCAAGCACGTGCTGCTGCTCATGGATTCGCTCACCCGTTACGCCCAGGCACAGCGCGAGATCGCCCTGGCGATTGGCGAGCCACCCGCAACCAAGGGCTACCCGCCGTCCTGTTTTGCCAAACTGCCGGGGCTGGTCGAGCGCAGCGGCAATGGCTTGAACGGTGTCGGCTCCATCACGGCGTTCTATACCGTGCTGTCCGAGGGCGACGACCAGCAAGACCCGATTGCCGATGCCTCGCGGGCGATTCTGGACGGGCACTTCGTGCTCTCCCGCGCCCTGGCCGAGCAGGGGCACTATCCGGCCATCGATATTGAGCAATCGGCCTCGCGGGTGATGCACAACGTCGTCTCGCGCGAGCATTTCGAGTTAGCTAGGCGGTTTAGAGCCGTCTATTCCTGCTATCAGAAAAGTAAAGATTTGATACAAGTAGGGGCTTACGTGAATGGCTCCGACCCGCAGGTGGACGAAGCCATCCGCTTGCAACCAAATATGAGCAAGTTTCTCCAACAAACCATGTTCGAGGCCGCGCCGATGGAGCAAAGCCTTGCGGATATGGCAGCGGTGCTGACCCCCGCTGCCTGAAATGACGACGGAAAGGGGTGGTTATGTCTGCATTGAATGCGTTGATGGTTGCCATCGAGCTGGCAACGCGCAAGCGTGACGAAGCCCGCCAGGTGCTGCGCGAGCGCCAGCAATCCCACGCTGCAGCCCAGGCCCAGATGGACCAGCTGCAGTCCTATATGCAGGAAATGCAGCAGCGCTGGGGCGCCCAGGAAGGCGCACAGTTCAAGCCCGAGGTGATGTACCACCACGACCAGTTCATGCAGCGCCTGCAGCATGCCGTGGAGCTGCAGGCCCGGGTCATGCGTGACCAGGAGCTGCGCTTGCAGGCCGCCCAGCATGCGCTGATGACCACGGAGCTGCGCTTGTCCAGCCTGGAAAAAGTCGTACAGATGCGCCGCCGCGACATGGCGCTGGCGCAGCAGCGGCGCGAGCAGAAACAAACCGATGAACGGGCGGCGCTGCAGTTCATCGGACGCACTTTTGGCATGCAGTTTCAGGAGGTTTAGGCCATGACGATCACTTCCTCCTCCACGTTGTCCGCCTCGGCTGCTGCGGGCAAGGCCTCGGCTGCTGCGGTCGACAAAAAATCCCCGTCCGGTGAGGACCCGGCAGTGCCTTTCGAACAGTTGCTGCAAGGGCTTGCCCGACCGGTTGCAGAGCAGGACGGGAATGGCGGGCAAGACCTGGCCAGCGGAACCGATGCCGAGGCTGCCCTGCTGGTGCCCGGCGCCGTTCTGGGGCTGGAGCATATGCACAGCCTGGTCGGGCAAACCCTGCGCCTGGATACCCAGGCCGACCGGGCCCAGCGTGACGGCAGCTTTGCCGCCCATGCACCCGCCTTGCCCTCGGCCATGCCGGCGGCGGGTCATTCTGCTGGGGACGTGCCGATTGTGGCGCTCGGGGTGCAGCCGCTGGGCAGGGATGCCGCAGCAGCACCGGCCGCTCAGGCCATTACCGCCGATGCGCAACTGACCCAACTGGAGCAGGCCGCGGACGATGCGCAGGCCATGGGCGGTGCAGCGGTCCAGGAGGACGCCCCTGACGCGGAGGCTGGCCGGATCGTGTTGCAAACCGGGGTCTGGCAACTGGTTTCGCCAGCGGCGACGGCACCTGTGGCGGCGCTGGCCGGGCAGATCGGGCAGTGGGCCGCACAGTGGCTGGGGACAAGGGGGGCCGGGCGGCCCCAGGAACAGGCCGGCGAGAGCCGGCAGGAAAGCGTCGTGCCGGGGGGCATGTCCCAGGGCAGCAGCCAGTACCGCCTGACCGAGCAGGCAGTGCAAGCGGCGACTGCCAGCGAGCATGCGCAAAACGATGCAGAGCCGCAGGGGCAGGAAGACTTGCGCTTTTGGCTGAAAGGCGACCAGCAGCGCGGCGAGCTGCTGCTGCAGCGCGATGGCCAGCCCGTGCGTGTCCAGGTGCATATGCGGGGCAATGAGGCGCACGTGGTTTTCCGCTCCGACCAGGCGGATCTGCGCCAGCTCCTGGATGCGGGGTTGAGCCAGTTGGGGGATTTGCTGGCACAGCAGGGGCTGGCGCTGGCCGATGCCCAGGTGCAACCGGATGCCCGGCAGGGCCAGAACCAGGAGGCCCCGGCGTGGGGGCCGGGCCGCCAGGGACGGGTGGTCGTGGAGGACCCGGCGGCACAGGCACCCGCGCAATCCCTGCCATCGACCGGGCGCTTGAATGTGTATGCTTGAACCGGTGATGGCGGAGAAATCAAGCGTGTTCGCAAGTATCCTGCCCGGAGCTTTGGCTTAATTTGGCTATGATTTGTCACTTTGGTAGTAAATAGAGAAAATCCGCCCCCTACGAATGAAACTCCCAACCCGGTGTTGGTGGGGATGAGTCGGCTCAAACAAGGAAACCAACGTGGCAACTACTGGTGCGGCAGCAGGCGATACACCGCCAGCGAAGAGCGGAAAAAAATTAATTGTGATAGGTGCCATCGTGGTTCTGTTGGTAGTAGTGGCTGCCGGGGCGCTGCTGATGCTGAACCAGCAACGGGACGAGGATGCGGACGGTGGTGCCAAGGCAGCGGCCGTGGTCGTGCCGACCTTTCTGCCGCTGGAAAATCTGGTCGTGAACCTGGCCGATCCCGGCGGCGACCGCTTCATCCAGTTGGGGATCACGCTGGAGCTGCGGGACGAAAAAGTGGCCGAGCAGGTCAAGCAGTACATGCCCAGCATTCGTGACGGGATCTTGCGTCTGGTGTCGCAGCACACGGCGGAAGATTTGCTGGGCCGCGAGGGCAAGGAGCAACTGGCGGCTGCCATTCGGGAAGAGGTGGCACGCCCCTTGGCGGCGGGGCAGAAGCGTGCCCGCGCCAGTGATGATGAGGATGAAGAGTTCGATGATGCACCGCGCCGAAAACCGGCCAATCCGGTTCGCCGGGTGCTGTTTTCCAGCTTCATCATCCAGTAATTGAACCTGGAGCGGTTGCCATGAGTGATTCTTTCCTGTCGCAAGAAGAAGTCGATGCCCTCTTGGAGGGGGTGACGGGCGAGAGCCAGAAAACGGATGTTGTCGAGGCGGAAGAGGGTTCGTTTCGCAATTACGACATTTCCAGCCAGGAGCGCATCGTGCGCGGGCGGATGCCGACGATGGAGATCGTCAATGAGCGTTTTGCCCGCAACTTTCGCATCGGTCTGTTCAACTTCATCCGGCGCAGCCCGGAAATTTCCGTCAGCAACGTCAGCGTGCAGCGCTACAGCGCTTTTCTGCGCCGTCTGGCGGTGCCGACCAACTTCAATATCGTCGGCATCCGGCCCTTGCGCGGCAATGGCCTGGTGGTTTGCGAACCCTCGCTGGTGTTCGGCATCATCGACACCCTGTACGGCGGCGCCGGACGGTTGCAGACGCGTATCGAAGGGCGTGATTTTTCCGCGACCGAACAGCGCGTCATCAACCGTCTGGTGGATGTGATCAGCGAGGAGTACAAAAAAGCCTGGAATGGCATCTATCCGCTGGAGCTGGCCTACCAGCGCTCGGAAATGCAGCCGCAGTTCGCCAATATCGCCACCCCCAGCGAGATCGTGGTGTCCACGGCGTTTCAGCTGGAGATTGGCGACGTTTCCGGCTCCATCCACATTTGTATGCCGTACGCAACAATGGAGCCGATTCGTGATATTTTGTACTCATCCACCCAGGGCGACTCGATGGAGGTCGATCGCCGGTGGGTGAAGGTGCTGACGCGGGAGATCCAGTCTGCCGAAGTCACCCTGGTGGCCGAGCTGGCCCGTGCGGATGCGTCGGTCGAGCAGTTGCTGGCGATGAAGCCCGGCGACTTCATCGAGCTGGTGCGTGAGCCGCGCATTCGTGCCTCCATCGGGGGAGTTCCCATCTTTGAGTGCCAATATGGCACCCACAATAACAAATACGCAATCCGCATTGAGCAGTGTCTGCGCAGTGTGGAGTCCAGTTGGACCGGAGAGAAATAATGGCGATAGACCAGAACAACGACACCCCAGGCGGCGACGATCCGTTTTCGGACTGGGCCGAAGCTCTGGAGGAGCAAAAACAGGTGGATGGCACGGCCACGCTGGATGCCGAGCAGGGCGGGCCTCTGACCGGGACGCCCAGCAGCGCCTACGCGCCGACCGGGGCGGAGGTGCCGGTCAACGACATCAATATGGTGCTGGACATTCCGGTGCAGTTGTCGGTCGAACTGGGGCGTACCAAGGTGCCGATCAAATACATCCTGCAACTGGCCCAGGGTTCGGTCGTGGAGCTGGATGCCCTGGCAGGCGAGCCGATGGACGTTCTGGTCAATGGTTATCTGATCGCCCAGGGCGAGGTGGTGGTGGTGAACGACAAGTTTGGTATCCGCCTGACCGACGTGGTCACGCCTTCGGAGCGCCTGCGCCGCGTCAGCCGTGGCTGACAGCCTGAGCACTTCCCTGCTGGCTTTGGTGGCCATGGTGATTGCCATGGCCGCTTTGCCGTGGGGGCTGCGCCGCTGGCAGCTGCGCCGCCAGGTGACCCAGGGATTGGTTCAGGTACAGACCCAGGTGCTGGGGGCCGTGGCCATCGGGCCGGGGCAGCGGGTGGTGACGGTGCAGGTGCAGCGCGGGGACGCCATGGCGTGCCTGGTGCTGGGGGTGACGGCGCAGAGCATCCAGTGCCTGCATGTGCTGTCCGATGCGCCCACAACACCGTCAGGGGCCACGGCGGATTTCGCCCAGGCATTGGTCACCGAACAGGGCAAGGATTGATGACGATGCGCTGGGTGAGGTCTTTGGGATTGTTGGTGGCCGGCGTGCTGCCGGCCTTGGCGTGGGCGCAGGCTGCGCCCAGCCTGCCGCTGATGGTCGGCAGCAATGGCAACAACAGCTTTTCGGTGCCGATCCAGACGCTGCTGTTCTTTACGGCGCTGTCGTTTCTGCCCGCCGTGCTGTTGATGATGACCGGCTTCACGCGCATCGTGATCGTGCTGGGGCTGATGCGCCAGGCACTGGGCACGCAATCGTCTCCGCCCAACCAGGTGGTGATCGGCCTATCGCTGTTTCTGACGCTGTTTGTCATGGGGCCGACGCTGGACAAGGTCTACACCGATGCGTACAAGCCCTTCAGCGAAAACACCTTGAGCTTCGAGGAGGCGCTGCCCCGGGCCGAGGCGCCCGTGCGGGCCTTCATGATTCGCCAGACGCGCCAGTCCGACTATGCCTTGTTCGCCCGCCTGGCCAAGCTGCCCGAGGGGACGTCGATCGAGGAGGCGCCGTTTCGTGTGGTGGTGCCGTCGTTCGTCATCAGCGAGCTGAAAACGGCGTTCCAGATCGGTTTCATGATCTTCATCCCCTTCCTGGTCATCGACATGGTGGTGGCTTCGGTGCTGATGTCGCTGGGCATGATGATGCTCTCGCCGGTGCTGGTGGCGCTGCCGTTCAAGCTGATGCTGTTCGTGCTGGCCGATGGCTGGAATCTGCTCGTCGGCTCGCTGGCCGCCAGTTTTGCCACGTAGGCCACCTAGCGCAGGAGTGCTGCCATCATGACCCCCCAATCCGTCCTGACCTTTGCCCGCGAGGCGCTGTCGCTGCTGCTGATGGTGTCGCTGCCCGTGCTGCTGACGGTCATGGTGGTGGGTTTGGTGGTGAGTATTTTTCAGGCCGTCACGCAAATCAATGAAAACACCTTGTCGTTCGTGCCCAAGATGATTGCAGCGGTGATCGTGTTCCTGGTCGCCGGGCCGTGGATGATCAGCATGGTTGTTGATTTCATCCGCCGCACCTTTGAGAACATCCCGATGGCGCTGGGTTAGCAGCGGGCAGGCCGGGCGGCGAGTGTGATTGGTTTTTCCGAAGCTCAGATCATGGCGTGGCTCTCGCCCGTCATCTGGCCGTTTTTGCGGGTGCTGGCGCTGTTTTCCGTGGCCCCGGTGTTTTCGCAGCGGGCCATGCCGATGCGCTACAAGGTGGGCATGGCCTTGGTGATCGCCCTGGGGGCGCAAGCCACGCTGGCCGGCCAGCCGGTGATTGCGGTGAATGCGCCGCAGGCCGTGACGGTGGCGATCCAGCAGGTGGGCATCGGCTTGTCCGTGGGATTTGCCGCCCGGCTCATCATCGCGTCGATGGAGATGGTGGGCGAGGCCATCGGCTTGCAGATGGGGCTGAATTTCGCCTCCTTTTTCGACCCGGTCAGCGGTGGCCAGCTGAGTGCGGTATCGCGCTTCCTGGTGCAGACCTTCACCTTGTTCTTCATTGCGGTCAATGGCCATATCTTTGTTCTGATGGCCGTGCTCAAGAGCTTTGAGGTGTTTCCCGTGGACGGGCATTTTCTCGATGCCATCGCACAAATGCGGCTGCATGAGCTGGGCGGGGCCTTGTTTGCCAGTGCGTTGTGGATTGCCTTGCCGATGATGGGGCTGCTGCTGTTCGTGAACCTGACCATGGGGGTGATCACCCGTATCGCCCCGCAGATGAATATTTTTGCGGTGGGCTTCCCCATCACCCTGACGCTGGGCATGGTGGGCATTACCGCGACGCTGCCGGTCATGGAGCAGCCGTTTTTCCGCTTGCTGGAGCGGGCGTTTGTCGTGTTTGGTGTCTAAAAATAGAGCTGCTTGCGCTTTATTGGTAGGGATTGCAGATATGAATGTATCTGAATTCCTTTATTTGTAAGCGGTAAAAGCTACATTTTTTAAACCAACTGGTTGCGGATGGCATACACCGTCAGCTCCGCATTGTTGGCCAGTTGCAATTTCTCCAGAACCCGGGCGCGGTAGACGCTGACGGTTTTCGGGCTGAGCATCAGCTCCTGGGCAATGTCCGTCAGACGCTTGCCGCTGGCAATTTTTTGCAATGTCTGCATTTCGCGCTCGGACAGCGCCATGTGCGCCGCCTGCTGGGTGGGGTCGGCCAGGCTGTCGGCCAGCATCTGCGCGACTTCTGCCGTGAGGTATTTGCGCCCGCTGTGCACGGTGCGCACCGCCTCGACCAGTTGCAGCGGATCGCCCGATTTGTTGGCATAACCCTGGGCGCCTGCCTTGATGCAGCGCAGCGCGTACTGGTCTTCCGGGTACATCGACACCATGAGCACGCGGATGTGCGGGTGGCTTTCGCGCACGCTGGCCAGCACTTCCAGGCCGTTGCGTCCCGGCATGTCGATGTCCAGCAGCAGCACCTGGCAGGCGGCGCTGTGCAGCAGCTCGCGCAGTTCGGTGGCATTGCCCGCTTCGCCGGTGACGCGGATGTCCACCGCCTCGGCCAGGGTGTCGCGGATGCCGCGGCGCAGCACGGCGTGGTCGTCACACAGTACAACGTGGATCAATCTCGTCTCCTTCGCAGTCCGAAGGGTGCAATGGTAGCGAAACGATGATGCTCGTCCCCGCGCCGGGCTGGCTGCTCACGTCCAGCCAGCCGCCCACGGTGCGGGCCCGCTCCGCCAGGCCGCGCAGGCCGAAGGCTTTGGGCTTGGCCCGTGCTGTTGCGCTGATGCCACAACCGTTATCGCGCACTTCCACGGTCAGGAAATCCCTGTCGCAGGCCAGCTCGACGGTCACCTGGCTGGCCTGGGCGTATTTGCTGACATTCGTCAGCGCCTCCTGAGCCGTGCGGTAGGCCACCACCTGCAGGGCCGGGGCCACCTCCAGCCGCGTGTGCGGGCAGACCCATTGCACCGGGATCCGGGTGCGCTGGGAAAAGCTGTGTGCCAGCCACTGCACGGCGGCCACCAGTCCCTGGTCGAGCACCGGCGGGCGCAGGTTCATCATGATGCGCTGGCTGGCGCCCAGGGCGTGCTGCAGCATTTGCAGCGCTGCCTCGCCGTGCTCCAGGACGCCCGCCGGGTTGTGGGCGTTGCGCACCATCCACGACAGGTCGAATTTCACCGCTGTCAGGGCGCCGCCGATATCGTCGTGAATCTCCCGGGCAATGCTGGCGCGTTCCTGTTCGATCGAGGCTTGCAGGTGTTCGGTCAGGGCCGCCAGTTGCTGCTGCGAGGCTTGCAGTTCCTGCAGGGCCTGCGCCCTGGCGCGGCGTGCCTCGGCCATCTCCTGGGCACGGGCCAGCACATGGGGCAGGCGCACGATGGCATCTTTCAGGACGTAATCGGCCACCCCTTGCTGGATGGCCTCCACCGCAGCCGCTTCCCCAATGGCTCCGGAGAGCAGGATGAACGGCGTTTGCGCCCCCGCAGGCTGCCGTTGCAGCACCTGCCAGGCGTGCATGGCGGTAAAGCCGGGCAGGTAGTAGTCGGCAACGATGGCGTCGAAGGTGTTGGTACTAACCTCAGTAGTGAAATCCTGCAGATTGTCGGTCCAGCGGATGCGGCAGACTATCCCTGCCTGGCGCAGGGTGTGCTGCAGCAGTTTGTGGTCGGCAGGACAATCTTCCAGGTGCAATAGCTGCAATGGTTGTTCTGCCAAAGTTTTTCCCTGCAGGGACGCTATCATTGGAGACATTTTGAAATAATTGAGCAACGCTGGAGTTTCTGCATGGGGCGCATTGTGCGGCCCCTTACCGAAAAAAAACGAGGACAGCCACACTATGTCCCCCAACCCTGGAGAAGTCATGCAAGAAACGCAAACACCATCCGCTGAACCTGTCGTACAGGTGCCAGTCATGGTTGCGGCCGAATTGCAAGATTCCTTGCTGGTCGTAATGCGTGATCTGCAGCGTCTGATTGGCCTTCTGGACCATGCCACGACAAATCTGATGGAACGCTTTGCCGAAGCCAGCGGCCTGCTCAATGACGGGGCCGAACTGGGACGCGATACCGCCGAACTGGAAGCGGCCCGTACTGCGCTGCGCAGTGCGGTGACGGAATTGCAGTTTCACGACATGGCCACCCAACTCATCTGGCACACCACCCAGGTACTGCAAGGCTGTGCCTTTCGCTTGTCGGCAGAGACGATGGAGCGCGATGAAGAGGAGCTGGAGCTGCCCATCGAACCCATCATGCCCGAGCGTCCCAACCCGGTGACGCAAAGCGAAATGGATGTTGGCTCGATCGAGCTGTTTTGAGTTGTAAGCACAGAATTACCTAAACACCCCTACTGCTGGAGTTTGTACATGCACGCTATCCTCACTGTTGATGACTCACCATCCATGCGCAAAATGGTGTCCTTCACCCTGACCGGGGCAGGCTATAAGGTGGTCGAGGCCGTAGACGGCGTGGACGCCTTGGAAAAGGCCGAAGAACACCAAATTGCCCTGGTGCTGGCCGACCAGAACATGCCCCGCCTCGATGGGATCGGCCTGACCAAGCGGCTGCGTGAAAACCCCCGTTTCAAACTGACCCCCATTCTGATTCTGACGACCGAATCCAGCGACCAGATGAAGCAGGCCGGCCGGGCTGCCGGGGCGACGGGCTGGTTGGTCAAACCTTTCGATCCCAATCGTTTGATTGAGGTCATCCAGAAAGTGATTCGCTAAGCGCTGACGTGCTTGGAAACAGCGGCGTTCAAGGAGTTTAAATATGGCAGATACCCATGGCGGATCTGATGGCGATTTCGACCTGACCCAGTTTTATCAGGTCTTTTTTGAAGAGGCCGCAGAGAATCTGGACCAGATGGAGCAGATGCTGCTCAATCTGGATTTGACGCAGGCCAATGACGAAGAACTCAACGGCATCTTCCGGTGTGCGCACTCCATCAAGGGCGGTTCGGCAACCTTTGGGTTTACCGATGTCGCGGAGCTGACGCACAAGATGGAATCGCTGCTCGACCGGCTGCGGCGCCATGAAATCACGCCTATTCCCGAAATGGTGGATGTGCTGCTGGAATCTGCCGACGCCTCGCGCAGCCTGCTGGCCCGCCATCAGGCCGGTGGTGCCGGTGATGCCACCCCGACAGCCGACCTGGTGCAGCGCATCGTCGAGCTGGCTGCGGGCAATGGCCCCGCGACTCCCGCCGCCCCGCAGCC
>CABIIJ010000039.1 GCA_902175065.1 uncultured Comamonas sp.
ATACCGCCCTCCTGACCGACCCCAGCCCCCAGTCCCGCAGCGACAGCGCGGTCGTGCAGACACCTGCTTTCAGCCCGCTCTACCAGCAAATCAAGGGGCTGATCCTGCAAAGCCTGCAAGCCGGGGAATGGAAGCCCGGCGAACTCATTCCCAGCGAAATGGAACTGGCCGCCCGCTTCAAGGTCAGCCAGGGCACGGTGCGCAAAGCCATCGACGAGCTGGCTGCAGAAAACCTGGTCACCCGCCGCCAGGGCAAGGGCACCTTCGTCACCACGCACAACGAAGAGCAGGTGCAATACCGCTTCCTGCAACTGCACCCCGATGTGGGCCAACAGCAGGACGAGGGCCGGGCACAGCGCGACATCATGGAATGCCGGCGGATGCGGGCCAGCGCCGATATTGCCCGCATCCTGGGCCTGCGCACCGGCGACAGCGTCATCCATGTCCGCCGGGTGCTCTCGTTCGGCGGCACGCCGACCATTCTGGAAGACATCTGGCTGCCCAGCCAGGTCTTCAAGGGACTCACTGCACAGCAGATGGCGCACTACCCCGGCCCGACCTACGCCATGTTCGAGATGGAGTACGGCGTGCGCATGGTCCGCGCCGAGGAAAAAATCCGCGCCGTCCTGCCCGACACGCAGCAGGCCCAATGGCTGAAAACCACGGCCACCACCCCGTTATTAAGTGTGGAACGCGTCACTTACACCTACAACGACAAGCCCATGGAGCTGCGCCGCGGCCTGTATCTGACCGATAGCCACCACTACCGCAATGCACTAAGTTAGCCGTTGTAAGCCCCGTGCCATGGGGCTTGCCCTAAAATCCCCCCCGTTTGTCTTTTTGCGATTACCACGCAGTTACATCATCGAAAGCCCGACAACCATGACTGACCAAGCAAAACCGCGGCCCGAGTTCCGCAACATCAACATCTTCAAAGACGTACGCACCTACCGCCTTCCCTGGGCGGGCAAAGTCTCCATCCTGCACCGTGTCAGCGGCATGCTCATGTTCGTGCTGCTGCCCTTCGTGTTCTGGATGTTCGACACCTCGCTGTCTTCGGAAATTTCCTTTGCCACCTTCAAGGGCGCCTTCAACGAAGGGCTGGGTTTCGTCCCCGGCTGGTTCATCAAGCTGGTCACGCTGGGCCTGATCTGGGGCTACCTGCACCACCTGTGCGCGGGCGTGCGCCACCTCATGATCGACCTGAACCATGAGCGCATCACCAAGGAATGGGGCGCATCCTCGGCCATCGTCACGCTGGTGCTGAGCCTGGGCCTGACCGTGATCCTGGGTGCCAAGCTGTTCGGCCTGTACTAATCCACCGTCTTTGATAAAGGAAAAGCTATGTCTTCCGTGAACTACGGCACCAAACGTGTTGTGACCGGCGCCCACTATGGCGTGCGCGACTGGCTGGTGCAACGTGCCACCGCCGTGCTGATCGTGGCATTCACCGTTGTCGTGCTGGCCCAGCTGCTGCTGACCAAAGGTGAAATCAGCTACGAGCTGTGGGCCGGCATTTTTGCCCCGCAATGGATGAAGTTCATCACCGCTGGCGTCATCGTCTCGGTGCTCTGGCATGCCTGGGTGGGCGTGCGCAACGTGTGGATGGACTACGTGCCTGCCGCCGGCCTGCGATTCACCCTGCAAGTGCTGACCATCGTCTGGCTGGTGGGCTGCGCTGCCTGGGGATTTGAAGTTTTGTGGCGCGTGTAAGTCGCTTGTTGCCATTGCGCACTATTTGAAAGTTAAGAATGAGCTACTCCAAAGCAAATATCACCAAGCGTAAATTTGACGTCGTCATCGTCGGTGCCGGCGGCTCGGGCCTGCGTGCTGCGATCGAGCTGTCCAAAGCCGGCCTGTCGGTGGCCTCCCTGTCCAAGGTTTTCCCCACCCGCTCGCACACCGTGGCAGCGCAAGGCGGTGTCTCGGCCTCGCTGGGCAACATGAGCGAGGACAACTGGCACTACCACTTCTACGACACCATCAAGGGCGGCGACTGGCTGTCCGACCAGGACGCCGTGGAGTTCATGTGCCGTGAAGCCCCCAAGGTGGTGATCGAGCTGGAACACTTCGGCATGCCGTTCGACCGCAACGCCGACGGCACCATCTACCAGCGCCCCTTTGGTGGCCACACCTCCAACTACGGCGAAAAACCCGTGCAACGTGCCTGCGCCGCCGCTGACCGCACCGGCCACGCCATGCTGCACACGCTCTACCAGAAGAACGTGGCCTACAAGACCAACTTCTTCGTCGAATGGATGGCCCTGGACCTCATCCGCAACACCCGGGGCGACGTGGTCGGTGTCACCGCGCTGGAGCTGGAGACCGGCGACCTGTACGAACTGCACGCCAAGGCCGTGCTGCTGGCCACCGGCGGCGCAGGCCGCATCTTCGCCGCCTCGACCAATGCCTTCATCAACACCGGCGACGGCCTGGGCATGGCCGCCCGCGCCGGCATCCCGCTGCAAGACCTGGAGTTCTGGCAGTTCCACCCCACCGGCGTGGCGGGTGCGGGCGTGCTGCTGACCGAAGGCTGCCGTGGCGAAGGCGCTATCCTTTTGAATAGCGAAGGCGAACGCTTCATGGAGCGCTACGCGCCCACCTTGAAGGATCTGGCACCGCGTGACTTCGTGTCCCGTTCCATGGACCAGGAAATCAAGGAAGGCCGTGGCTGCGGCCCGAACAAGGATTACATCCTGATGAAGCTGGACCACCTGGGCGCCGACACCATCCGCAAGCGCCTGCCCTCGGTGGAAGAAATCGGCCACAACTTCGCCAACGTGGACATCACCAAGGAGCCGATCCCCGTGGTGCCCACCATCCACTACCAGATGGGCGGCATTCCCACCAACATCCACGGCCAGGTCGTCACCTGGGACGGCGAGAAGAACAACGTGGTCAATGGCCTGTACGCCGTGGGCGAATGCGCTGCGGTATCGGTGCATGGCGCCAACCGCCTGGGCACCAACTCGCTGCTCGACCTGCTGGTGTTCGGCAAGTCGGCCGGCAAGCACATCGTCGGCTTCGTCAAGGACTTTGGCGAACACAAGGAAGTGCCTACCAACGGCAGCGACCGCACGCTGGAGCGCCTGAACCAGTTGGACAACGCCAAGGACGGCGTCTACGCCCAGGATCTGGCCAACGACATCCGCCAGAACATGCAGACGCACGCCGGTGTGTTCCGCACGCAGAAGCTGATGGACGAAGGCGTGGTCAATATCGCCGAAATCCGCAGCCGCGTTGCCGCCCTGGGCCTGAAGGACAGCTCCAAGGTCTGGAACACCGCCCGCATGGAAGCGCTGGAAGTGGACAACCTGATCGAAGTGGCCCAGGCCACCATGGTTTCCGCCGCCGCCCGCAAGGAATGCCGTGGCGCCCACACCGTGTACGACTACGAACATCCGGCCGACCACCCCGAATGCCCGCTGGGTCGTAACGACAAGGAATGGCTCAAGCACACCCTGTGGGACAGCGCCACCAACAGCCTGACCTACAAGCCTGTGAACATGAAGCCCCTGACGGTGGACAGCATTCCGCCCAAGGTCCGCACGTTCTAAGCCCACTGCATTTTCGAGAAGATCACCATGAAACGCACTTTCAAAATCTACCGTTACGATCCCGATAAAGACGCCAAGCCCTACATGCAGACCCTGGAAGTGGAGCTGGACGGCCACGAGCGCATGTTGCTGGACGCGCTGGTCAAGCTCAAGAAGCTCGATCCCACCATCTCGTTTCGCCGCTCCTGTCGCGAAGGCGTGTGCGGTTCGGACGCCATGAACATCAATGGCAAGAACGGTCTGGCGTGTCTCACGAACATGAAGACCCTTTCGGGCGACATCGTGCTGAAACCCCTGCCCGGCCTGCCGGTGATCCGCGACCTGATCGTGGACATGACGCAGTTCTTCAAGCAGTACCACTCGATCAAGCCCTACCTGCAAAGCGACATCTACGCCTCCGAGGACCAGGAGCGCCTGCAATCGCCCGAAGAACGCGAGGAACTCAACGGCCTGTACGAGTGCATTCTGTGCGCCAGCTGCTCGACGGCCTGCCCCAGCTTCTGGTGGAATCCGGACAAGTTCGTCGGCCCGGCCGGCTTGCTGCAGGCCTACCGCTTCATCGCCGACAGCCGCGACACGGCCACCAGCGAGCGTCTGGACAACCTGGAAGACCCCTACCGCCTGTTCCGCTGCCACACCATCATGAACTGTGTGGACGTCTGTCCTAAGGGACTCAAGCCCGCCAAGGCCATCGGCAAGATCAAGGAATTGGTCGCCCGCCGCGCGATTTAAGTCATGGCTGCTGCAGGAGACACGCTGCTCGAGGCACGTGAACGCGACCTCCTGCGCTGGCGTAGCCGGCGCGGGCTGGTCGAGAACGATTTGTTCATCGAGCAGTTTTTTACCACTTACGGCACCCGGCTGACCCAGCGGCACGCTGCTGGCCTGACGGCCTTGATGGACCTGGCGGACAACGATTTGATGGATCTGTTCTTGCGGCGCAAGGAGCCACAGGGCGATCTGGATACCCCTGAAGTGAAAGCAGTACTGGAGATGGTGCGCAAGCCCCTGTAACCGGTATCCCCTTTAGCCTGCCACGCTGGCTGTGGCACAACTGAAAAGGAAGTTGGAAATGAAACTCGCTGACAACAAAGCGACCCTATCGTTCAGCAACGGCGCTCCCAGCGTCGAGTTGCCCATTTACCAGGGCACGGTCGGCCCGGATGTGATCGACATCCGCAAGCTCTACGGCCAGTCGGGCATGTTCACCTATGACCCCGGCTTCTTGTCCACCGCGGCCTGCCAGTCGGCCATCACCTACATCGACGGCGACAAGGGCGAACTGCTGTACCGTGGCTACCCCATCGAGCAACTGGCCCAGAACTGCGACTACCTGGACACCTGCTACCTGCTGCTCAACGGCGAGCTGCCCAACGAGGGCCAGCGCACCGACTTCCACAAGCTGGTGCTCGACCACACCATGGTGCACGAGCAGATGCAATTCTTCCTGCGCGGTTTCCGCCGCGACGCCCACCCCATGGCCGTGCTGACCGGTCTGGTGGGCGCGATGTCGGCCTTCTACCATGACAGCACCGACGTCACCAACCCCGAGCACCGCCACATCGCCGCCATCCGCCTGATCTCCAAGATGCCCACGCTGGTGGCCATGGCCTACAAGTACGGCAAGGGCGAGCCGTTCATGTACCCGCGCAACGAACTGTCCTACGCCGGCAACTTCCTGCGCATGATGTTCGGCACCCCCTGCACCGATTACCAGGTGAACCCGGTGATCGAGCGTGCGCTGGACCGCATCTTCATCCTGCACGCCGACCACGAGCAGAACGCCTCCACCTCCACCGTGCGCCTGTGCGGCTCCTCGGGCACCAACCCGTTCGCCGCCATCGCCGCCGGTGTGGCCTGCCTGTGGGGCCCGGCCCACGGCGGCGCCAACGAAGCGTGCCTGAACATGCTGGAAGACATCCAGGCCAACGGCGGCCTGGCCAAGGTGGGCGAGTTCATGGAGCAGGTCAAGGACAAAAACTCCGGCGTGCGCCTGATGGGCTTTGGCCACCGCGTCTACAAGAACTACGACCCCCGTGCCACGCTGATGCAGGAAACCTGCAACGAAGTGCTGGCCGCCCTGGGCCTGGAGAACGACCCCCTGTTCGCCCTGGCCAAGAAGGTCGAGCAGATCGCCCTGGAAGACGACTACTTCGTGCAGCGCAAGCTCTACCCGAACGTGGACTTCTACTCCGGCATCGTGCAACGCGCCATCGGCATTCCCGTCAAGCTGTTCACCGGCATCTTCGCCCTGGCCCGCACCGTGGGCTGGATCGCCCAGCTCAACGAACAAATGGCCGACCCCGAGTACAAGATCGGCCGTCCGCGCCAGTTGTTCACCGGCGCCGCCACCCGCGACGTCAAGCCTGCCAACCAGCGTTGATCGACCGCACGCTGCACCGTCACGGCGGTGGAGCCTCAAAAAAAGCCTGCTGGTTCAAAGCCAGCAGGCTTTTTTCATAGCTACTTCCACCGACAAACAAAGGATTTCAGATATTTTTATACCTTAAACCCTTTGTTTTTAAGTGGAAACAGCTATTTTTTCATTCAAACCCGTGCAATGCACCCCATTCCGCAAAGGGCACGCGCGGGGTGCGCAAGGCATTGATCGGGGCGCCGGCGTCCTCGTAGCCCAGGGCCAGGCCGCAGGCCAGGCGGTAGTCGGGCGGCATCCCCAGGTGCTGCTGCACCAAGGGGCTGTAACGTCGCCAGAAGCCCTGGGGACAAGTGGCCAGGCCTGCTTCCACCGCCCGCAGCATGAAGGATTGCAGGTAAATCCCCACATCCATCCACTGCGGGTAGCCCATGCGGGCATCGATGAACACGAACACGCCGACCGGTGCGCCGAACAGTTCGGCGTTCTTCGCCAGCTGGCGCAGGCGTGCAGGCTTGTCCTCGCGCGGGATGCCCAGGCAGCGGTACAAATCCTCGCCATTGGCAAAGCGGCGCGTGCGGTACGGCTCCCACAGGTCGGGCGGGTAGGACAGCAGGGCTGCATCCTCCTGTGCGGGTGTGCGGGCAACCTCGGCCAGCAGCGCCTGCAGCGGCGCCCCGGTCAGGGCGGCCACACGCCAGGGCTGCATATTGCCGCCCGAGGCGGCCAGCGCGGCATCCTCCATCAACTGCTGCACCAGCGCTGCGCCGGGCACCTGGGGGGTAAAGGCCCGCACCGAACGGCGCTGGCGCAGGGCTTGGGAAACGTCCATGCCAAATTCCTTCCTGAAAAAACTGGGGCCGAGCCTAGCGCATCGGCCTGCCACCCGGTGTCACCTATTTGCCCAGGATCTGGTCGATGCGGTCTTTTTCAAAGTGGCTGGCACGCTCGCTCTCGCACGGCAGGCAGTCGGCGTTGAGTTTGGCCGAGAGTTTTTCCAGCGCCTGCCACAACAGCTGCAGTTGTTGCTCGTGCGTGGCCGTGCCTTCGGCCAGGCTGCGCATGGCCTGGCTGACGGGGTCGTCATCCTGCGTGATGCCGTAGGCGCTGAAGCTGGGCGTGGCAGCCGCAGCGGTTGCGGCCACTTGGGCAGCAGCATCGGCCGCCGCCTTGGCCTGGGTTTGCGGGCCGGCGTTTTCGTGCTGCTGCAAATGGGCCGCGTCGGCGCTGTCGTCCTTGTGCGCGGCAATGATGCGTGCCGGTATCCCCACCGCCGTCGCGCCGGCCGGTACGGGCTTGAGCACCACGGCATTGGAGCCGATCTTGGCGCCGTCGCCCACCTCGAAGCCGCCAAGCACCTTGGCGCCCGCCGAAACCACCACGTCCCGCCCCAAGGTCGGATGGCGCTTGGCCCCCTTGTAGAGCGAGGTGCCGCCCAAGGTGACGCCGTGGTAGATGGTGCAGCCGTCGCCCACCACCGCCGTCTCGCCGATCACCACGCCCATGCCGTGGTCGATGAATACGCGCTGGCCAATCACTGCGCCGGGGTGGATTTCAATGCCCGTCAGCCAGCGCCCGATGTGCGAGGTGAAGCGCCCCAGCCATTTCAGGCCGTGGTTCCAGCACCAATGGGCAGGGCGATGCCACCAGATGGCGTGCAGGCCGGGATAGCAGGTAATCACTTCCCAAACGCTGCGGGCAGCCGGGTCGCGCTCAAGGATGCACTGGATGTCGGAACGCAGGCGGGAAAGCATGAAACAAAGCCGTTCAGGGGAAACCCGAAAGTTTAGTGCTTGGACGGCGTGCTGTGCAGCATGGCCTTGGCAATTCCGCGCAGGATGTGGATTTCTTCCTGGTTCAACTGCGCACGGTTGAACAACTGGTTCAGGCGCGGCATCAGTTTTTTCGGTGCTGCCGGGTCGAGAAACCCCACATGCTCCAGCGCCTGCTGCCAGTGCGCCAGCATTCCCGCGACCTGCCGGGCATCGGCCCGCTGGGCGTCGGCCAGCGGGGACGCTGCCACAAACCCACCCAGCGCCTGACGCCATTCATAAGCGACCAGTTGAATCGCCGCCCCCAGGTTCAGCGAGCCAAACTGCGGGTGGCTGGGAATGCGCAACGCCACATCGCAGCGGTACACGTCCTCATTGGCCATGCCAAAGCGCTCGCAGCCAAACAGCAGGCCAATACCCATCTCGCCCGGCGCGGCGGCTGCATCCTGCCCGCCATCCGATGCTGGCCCTTGCCCTGGCGGCGTGGGCAGCGCGTTTTCTTGCCAGGATTGCACCAGGCCTTCGAAGTGCTCGCGCGGCGTGCGCGTCGGCGGGCCGAAGTCACGCGGCGTCATCGCCGTGGCGCACAGGTGGCTGATGCCCGCCAGCGCCTCGTCCAGGCTATCCACGATCCGGGCGTTGGCCAGCACGTCCAGGGCGCCGCTGGCCCGCTGGATGGTTTCCTCGCGCCGCAGCACATTCGCCCAGCGCGGGCGCACCAGCACCAGATCGTCGAAGCCCATGGTCTTCATGGCCCGTGCCGCAGCGCCCACATTGCCGGCATGGCTGGTTTCAATCAAAACAAAACGGGTTTTCATGGCAAGTGCCCTGCACGGTTTTGCGCAAGGCCGTTAAAATCCTGCCCCTATTGTCGCCGTCCGCATCGCCGGATGGCGGTCGTACGTTCTTCACCCGCAGCCAGCGGTGCCAATTTGCACGATATGAATCACGCCTTGTGCCTTTCCTGCGCAGGTGCTGGCTGCTTTTTGCACAATTTATGTCGTCCTCCCTGCACCCCATGCTCAACGTGGCCATCAAGGCCGCCCGCGCCGCTGGCGCCATCATCAACCGCGCCGCCCTGGACATCGAATCCGTGCGCGTGGCGCAAAAACAGGTCAATGACTTCGTCACCGAAGTCGACCGCGCTGCCGAAGAAGCCATCATCTCCACCCTGCTCACCGCCTACCCCGGCCACGGCATCCTGGCCGAAGAATCGGGTCAGGAGCATGGGGCGAAAAATTCCGACTACGTCTGGATCATCGACCCGCTGGACGGCACCACCAACTTCATCCACGGCTTTCCCGTCTACTGCGTGAGCATCGCCCTGTCCTTCAAGGGCAAGATCGAGCACGCCGTGGTCTACGACCCCACCCGCAACGACCTGTTCACCGCCACCCGAGGCCGGGGCGCGTTCCTGAACGAGCGGCGCATCCGCGTCTCCAAGCGCACCCAGTTGAAAGACTGCCTGGTTTCCACGGGCTTTCCTTTCCGCCCCGGCGACAACTTCCGTGCCTACATGCGCATGTTTGCCGAAATCACCCAGCGCACCGCCGGGGTGCGCCGCCCCGGTGCGGCCGCGCTGGACCTGGCCTACGTGGCCGCCGGTTTCTGCGATGGCTTCTTTGAGACCGGCCTGTCCATCTGGGACGTGGCCGCCGGCAGCCTGCTCGTCACCGAAGCGGGCGGCCTGATCGGCAACTTCACCGGCGAAGCCGACTTCCTTGAGCAGCGCGAGTGCCTGGCCGGCAACCCCCGCGCCTATGGCCAGCTGGTCGGCATCCTGGGCAAATACAGCAAGTTCGCCACCGTGGAAGACAAGCTGGTGGTGGATGCCGCACTCCAGCGCCAGGACGGCGAAGACGCCCAGGACTGAGCCGGAACACGCCTGCCATGAAACAGCCGCCAGCCCGAAAAGGTGCTGGCGGCTTTTTCATGGTGACGCAGGCGCAGGCAGCTACCGAATGGGGCACCACTCCCGCGATTGCCCCATCAGCAGCGGCTGGTTGCACTGCACCGCCTCGCGCACGAACTCCCACAACGCCCGCACGCGGGCCAGTTCGCGGCGATCGCCGGGTGCGGCAATCCAGAAGGTGCGCAGCAGATCGATCTCGTCGATGAGCACCGGTACCAAATCCGGGCTTTGCGCTGCCATGAAGCAGGGCAGTACGGCCAGCCCGCGCCCTTCGCGCACCGCGTGGTACTGGGCCACCACGCTGGTGCTGCGCAGCGGTGTCGGGGCATCGGGCGCAATGGTGACCAGATAGCGCAGGGCCGGGCTGAACACCAGCTCCTCCACATAGCCGAAGAAACGGTGGGCGCTCACATCCTCCAGATGGCGGATGGGCGGATGCCGCTCCAGGTAGCTGCGGCTGGCGTACAGGCGCAGGCGGTAGTCGGTCAGGCGGCTGCATACCTGCCCGCTGCCCTGCGGGCGTTCGATGTTCACGGCCAGATCGGCCTCGCGCTGCGAGAGGTTGATGAAGCGCGGCACGATCAGCAGCTCCACCTGGATGGCCGGGTGCCGCTCGCAAAAATGGCTCAGATGCGGGGCCAGGAAAAAACTGCCGAAGCCCTCGGTCGCCCCCAGGCGCACATTGCCGGTAAGCGTATGGCTGTCGCCGCCGATGTCCTCGCCCACCAGCACCATGCTGCTTTCCATGCGCTCGACATGCTCCAGCAACCGATGGCCGGCGGTGGTCAGCACATGGCCGGCAGGCGTGCGCTGGAAAAGCTGGGCGTCCAGTTCTTTTTCCAGCCGGTGCAAACGCCGCGTGACGGTGGAATGGTCCAGCCCCAGGCGCCGCGCCGCCTCCTGGGCCGACTGGGCACGGACGACGGCGAGAAACAGGCGCAAATTGTCCCAATTGATGTGATCTGCTGGCATAGCGATGCAATTTTGCAAGCAGTGTATGCCTAAATACCTGATCCATTTGCATTACTGCTCCAGTAGAGTGTTTCTTGGCGCGGCACCGAACCGCCCGCGCCGTCTTATAAAACCAGGAGACACACCATGCGATTCACCCGGCATTCCCTCGCCCTGGCCACGCTGGCCGCCCTCGCCTGCGGCACAACCGCGCAGGCCCAGATTTCCAACGACACGGTCAAGATCGGCGTGCTGACCGACATGGCCGGCCCCTATTCCGGCATGGGCGGCGCCGGTTCGGTGGTGGCAGCCAAAATGGCGATCAGTGACTGCCTGGAAGCCGAATGCAAGGGCATGAAGATCGAAGTGGTCAGCGCCGACCACCAGAACAAGGCCGACATTGCCGCCACCAAGGCACGCGAATGGCTGGACCGCGACGGCGTGGATGCCATCGTGGACATCACCAACTCCGCCGCCGCCCTGGCCGTGCAGAAGCTGGTGCGCGAAAAGGGCGGCATCGCCATGTACAGCGGCCCGGCCACCACCCGCCTGACCGACGAGGATTGCGCGGAAAACGGCTTCCACTGGATGTTCGACACCTATTCCTCGGCCTCCGGCGCGGCAGCGGCCCTGACGAAGAACGGCGACAAGAGCTGGTTCTTCGTCACGGTGGACTACGCCTTTGGCCACTCGCTGGAAAAAGATGCCTCCGAAATGGTCAAGGCCAACGGCGGCACGGTGCTGGGCAGCGTGCGCCATCCGCTCAATGCCAGCGATTTCTCCTCCTTCATCCTGCAGGCGCAGAACTCCAAGGCCCAGGTGATCGGCCTGGCCAATGGCGCCCAGGACACGGTGAACGCCATCAAGGCGGCACGGGAATTCGGCATCACCGGCGAGAAGGGCACCAAAGTCGCCTCGCTGCTCATGTTCCTGACCGACGTGCACTCGCTGGGTCTGCGCCAGGCGCAGGGCCTGATGTTCTCCGAAGGCTTCTACTGGGACATGGATGAGAAGACCCGCGCCTTCGCCGCCCGCTTCGAGAAACTGCACAAGGGCTACAAACCGACGATGGTGCAGGCCGGGGTGTATTCCAGCACGCTGCACTACCTGAAGTCGGTCGCCGCCGCCAAGACGGACGACTCCAAAGTCATCGCCCAGAAGATGCGCGAGCTGCCCATCGACGACCCGGTGATGCGCAACGCCAGCATCCGCGCCGATGGCCGCGTGATCCACGACATGTACCTGTTCCAGGTGAAGGCTCCGAATGAATCCAGGGGCGCATGGGATTACTACAAGACCGTCAGCACCATCCCCGCCGACGTCGCCTTCAAGCCTCTGGCCCAGTCGGCCTGCCCGTTGGTCAAGCAGTGAAACCCGGAGCATCCACCATGAGTACCACTCCCACCACCATCCACCACTTCATCGGCGGCAAGCCCTACCCGTCCAGGACAACCGAATGGCGTGACGTGACCAACCCCGCCACACAGGAAGTCGTCGCCCGCGTGCCCTTCGCCACCCGCGAAGAAGTGGAGCTGGCCGTCGCCAACGCGCACGCCGCCTTCCAGACCTGGCGCAGCACCTCGCTGGGCGCACGGATGCGCATCATGCTCAGGCTGCAGCACCTGATCCGCGAAAACGCCGCCGAACTGGCCCAGCTCATCACCCGCGAGCACGGCAAGACCCTGCCCGACGCCGAGGGCGAAGTGGGCCGGGGCCTGGAAGTGGTGGAGCACGCCTGCTCCATCACCACCTTGCAACTGGGCGAGATTGCCGAGAACGCCGCCACCGGCGTGGACGTGTACAACCTGCTGCAGCCGCTGGGCGTGGGCGCGGGCATCACCGCGTTCAACTTCCCGGTGATGCTGCCGTGCTTCATGTTCCCGATGGCGATTGCCTGCGGCAACACCTTCGTGCTCAAACCATCGGAGCAGGACCCCAGCTCCACCATGCTCCTGGTGGAACTGGCGCACGAGGCGGGCGTGCCGCCCGGCGTGCTCAACGTCATCCACGGCGGGCCGGAAGTGGCGGACATGCTGTGCGATCACCCGGACATCAAGGCGCTCTCGTTCATCGGTTCCACGCATGTGGGCACCCACATCTACCGCCGCGCCAGCGAGGCAGGCAAGCGCGTGCAATCCATGATGGGCGCGAAAAACCACTGCGTGGTCATGCCCGATGCGCCCAAGGAACACGCGCTGAACAACCTGCTGGGCTCGGCCTTCGGCGCGGCCGGCCAGCGCTGCATGGCCAACTCGGTCGCCGTCTTTGTCGGTGCGGCACGCGACTGGCTGCCCGATGTGGTGGAGAAATCCAAGGCCATGAAAGTCGGCCCCGGCACCGACCGCAGCGCCGACCTCGGCCCCCTGGTCAATCCCCGCGCCAGGCAGCGCGTGGTCGGTTTGATCGACTCCGGCGTGGCGCAAGGCGCCACGCTGCTGCTGGACGGCCGCCACTGCGTGGTGCCCGGCTATGAAAAAGGCAACTTCGTCGGCCCCACCGTCTTTGCCGACGTGACCGACCGGATGGACATCTACCAGCAAGAGATCTTCGGCCCCGTGCTCAACGTGGTGTGCGTGGACACGCTGGAGGAGGCCATCGCTTTCATCAACCGCAACCCCAACGGCAACGGCACCTCCATCTTCACCAGCAGCGGCTGGGCGGCACGCAAGTACCAACACGACATCAACGTGGGCCAGGTGGGCATCAACGTGCCCATCCCGGTGCCCGTGGCCTACTTCAGCTTCACCGGCTCGCGGGCTTCCAAACTCGGCGACCTGGGGCCGAACGGCAAGCAGGCCGTGCAGTTCTGGACACAGACCAAAACCGTCACGGCCCGCTGGTACGAAGACCACGGCAGCAGCAACGACGGGGTGAACACCACCATCACGATGAAATAAATATCGCTACTCTTTAAATAGCTTTCAGCGCTTGTGAAATATAAATTTCATGATGAAAAATATCTTAAATATCCAATTAACAAGCGCGATAAGCTATATTTAGAATAGCAAAAAGCGAGGGAAGGCCAACCGACAGTGTTGGCCTTCCCCCGCTTCTTCCATCCCCGTGCCAGGGGCGGCGCGTTACTGCGCTTCCATGAAAGGAAAAGGTTTCGCCGTGACGAATTGCCCGGACACTTCACCGGCAAGAATCCGGTTCATGTCCACCCCCAGGTCAAGGACACGCGTCTTCGCACCCTTGGAGAAGTCCAGGCGCTTCATATCCACCCAGAACACATTGGGCGAGGTGGCGGATTCCGCATAGAACAACCGGTTTTTCTGATCGGCCACGATGCGCCAGCGCGTCGTGGACAGATTGGGCGCATCCGGCTGGCTGATGCCATACGGCACCGAGACATTCCGCACGACGCTGAACACCGCAGCCGCAGCAATGCGCGGATCGTCGCTCTGCACGACGGCATCGACGTAATAGCCGGCCCGCACGAACCGGTCGGAGGCCCGATTGGTTCCCGGCAGAAACGAGCGCCCATCCACCCCGCCCCAGTAACGCGTGATGGCAAGCTGCTCGGCGTAGACAGGATCATTCGTCATCACGCGGAACTCGCGGCCATGGTGAATCTCCAGCTTGCCATCGATCCACTCCAGAATCGCGCTATCGCCCGTCGCATCCGACAGCGACAGATGCAGTGGCGCAAGACTGCCGGGCCGGCCGGGCACCTCGCCGCTGACGACCTGCACCGGCACTTCCCGCGCATGCTGCACCGCCTCCTGCACCGTAGCGAACTGATCCAGGAAATACTGGGCCCAGATGGCCAGGGATATACGGGGTGTGACGCCATCATCCTGGGGATACTTGGCATCGGCCAGCCACAGCAGGTTGGCATTGAGGCCCGCCTCGTTCATCCCGTCCACCGCCGAGATTTCATAACCGGAAACAATCAGGCTGCCATAGGCGGAAGTCCATTGCACCGACCTCGGCCCAGCAGCACCGTGCCGCTGCATGCCACGCGGAAAAACCCACAAGTTACTGACCATGGGATCTTTGAAGTCCATGGAACGGCCCGTGAGATAGGTGCCGTTCGGGCCATGGTAAATGACACGGGTGCACGCCTGCGCCTCAACAGCCACCAGTGCAGCCACTGCTGCAAGCGTGACTCCAATACGGGTAAATCGGTTCATGTGCATTGCACTCCTTGAGTAAAAACGGCCCACCCCATGGCATCCAGTAAAAACAGCGTCCAGTGCCGGGGGCTACCCTCTGTCGACGCCGGGGGAAATCTCCCACTCGATTGTAGTTTGCAGAAAAAACATATGTATTTTCAACAAGTTATAACTCGCACATCGCTGGATGCCATGAAAAGTACCATACTCATCTATTCGCGCTAACTATTGCCGCCAGCCCAGCATAAATGTTCGGATAGCAGTTCTTTTTCCCCTGCCTCTTGGCAGCGGCGGGTTCCTGACCTGGCCTCGCATAGCCGGATAGATTGCACGCAGCGTAGTAGGATGAAATTTTGTCCGCCTACCTTAAGCAACATTTTTTGTACTTGAGCCCGCTACCGCAATGACACGGGTCGTTCCGGCCGAGCTTCATTCGGCTGACCTCTCTTGAATATCGAGGAAGAGCATCGCGCACTTTTGATGCCGGTTTCATGTCGGCGGTCAGCTGCTCCATTTCGTCAGAAGCTTCCCACGGAAAATCCAACGTGATACCAAACTGGACTTGCCCAGTCGGGCTAACAGAGACTCCAAACCACTGTGCAGCACGTTGCTGGTACTTCCGTTTAGCGCAGTGGGTCTCCAACACAGCAATCGCTTCTAGAGATGGCGTCGGGTTGCAATGGAAGCTGACCCCGCAAGGGGGTGTGCTCGATGCAAGCGTAACGTCGTGTCGCTTACCGTCGATCTGCGCCTTCTTCGTGATGATTTCGAGTACGCGATGGACGTTCCTGCACGAATCTTCGTCCATTGAAAGCAAGTGGAAGCCGAGTTCGAGAGTTGCCGGGTCCGCCCTAGCTTCGATTTCCTTGATGAGGTTCTCGTAACGAGTGCCACGCATCTTCGTGAGGATGCCCACTGGTGTGTCGTCGCCGGGCTGGTTGTCCCTGCGCACCATCATCGCTGTGTCCAGGTCTCGCGCAATGGAGTCCTCAAGCATGACTAGATCGTGCTTCTCATCCAGCCAGAGATTCTGCTTAAGGTGATAGCCGAGCACGGTCAACTCGTGCCCGCTCATCAGCTTGTCCGAGGCAGCCACGCGCAATTTCACATATCCAAGCAGCCGCAGCGGCGTCGCCAGCATTTCCGTCAACGTATCGAGAAGGAACACATCCATCACGAACGGAGGTCGGATGACATCAGTTGTCTGGAACTTCAGGGACTGGCTTGCCTGAAAGGCCAGTGCCGGATAGTGTTCCGACACAAGGCTGAACAGGAAGACCTCTTTGATGCTGGGTGGAAGCACGACTTCTTTCTTGTTGTCGTCCACCAACCGACATCCACCGGCAAGCAGTTCGTTCGCGCATGTCCAGCCTTGATCATACGAATCTTGGATGGCAGCAGCGAAGTCGGCTTTAAGCTGGTTATCGTTTCCCTTGCGCGCAGCGATGGTGAGCTTCTTAGCCTTCGCCTGCAAAATGATCGGTCTCCATAGATGACCAGAACATCTGCCTCACCCACAATGTCTTTGCCACGATGCAGGTTCACATTGGCATAGACATGCTCATGGCCGAAGACTCCGGCCAAGCGGCGCGCAGCGAACTGCTCGGTAAAGACACCGCGATGCTTGGCGGCTGTCGGGCGGTAAGCCTTGTCGTCCCACATCCAAAAGAACGGAGATTCGTATAGCGCCTCGTAAATGGCGTAGTGCGAAAAGAGAAGCACAGTTCCACGGTCGGTCGGTAGCAGCGGCCGCGCAGCGACCTCGTTGAAGTCACCCACCTCCTTGAACCCCGAGTTATCTCCCGTAAAGAGGAACGCGCGGAAGAAGGCTTCGACTATGTCTTTCTCAACACCACTATGAAACGCCACCTCATCCAGCGAGAACTCAAATGCGGGCAACCAAGTCACGGGAGGGGCGATAGCCGTTCGGGTATCTGCGAGAAGTCGCGTCCCCTTCTCATCCATCAAGGCGCACATCGTCTTTGCGATGGTCCGCGCCTGGCCGGATGTGAAGCCCTTGTTCTTGAGCATCCATGCGTCATCGGCCCCGTACTTCTCGGGCACAAGATCCCTGTACTGAAAGGCATAGGCTGACTCAGTGCCGTAAAAGATAGGTTCTCGCATCCCCGGGCCGTGCCACGGATTTGGCGGTGTGGCACCCGCTTTCACCGCATCGAACATGGACGCGAACATCGGGTAGGACATCGAGTTGTGCAGTTCCTGCAAAAGAGCATCGGTGCGCTTGACGTAGCCCTCGGTCACATCAGTCGGCTGCTGAGACAGGTCTAACGGCTTCTTTACCATCAGGCCAATCAGCGTCGTCAATTCCGTCCGGATAAGGCGCTCTCTACTGAACAATCGATCCATGTCGGACGGCTTCAGCTTGCCCTTAATGTGAATGACGTTGTCGCGATGACAAATGTGTGCAACCGCATGAACGTATCCAGGCGATCCAGCTAGCGTGGTCAAATCCTCAAGAATTTGGGATTCTTCGCGCGGTTTCTCCATGCTTCCTCCTATCTAGTTCGCAAGCCTCGTTTGCGTGATCCTTGCCGCGATGAGGATGATCCAAAAATTTCCGCGTGCGGAAATTTCCGTCATCCGTCCATGCCGCCGACTGCTCCCGCATCAGAGATGCCGCGGGCCAACTTCTCCCACCGCTCCATTGCCTGAGCCTTCGCCTCCGGTTTCGCATCCTCCGGGATGGGCGGGGTGTGCATGTAGTAGGACTTGATGAACAGCTCATGCATCGTCATCAACTCCTGCATTTCGCTGCGCATCCGCCGCACTTCGTTGTGCAGCGTCTTGAAGCTACCGGCCTGGCGCTTCTCCAAGTCCACCATCGCCCGGTGAAGCTCATCCCCCTGGATGTACTGCCGCGCAGCCTCACGGAACAGCCCCGGCACTGACCAGCCGCGTGCCTTGGCCACCTCTTCAAGGGCCTGCTGAAAGTCATCGTCACAGCGAACAGCGTTGAGTTTGCCCATAAATTAATCACTTACCCGGTATCGCCTGATACCAAAATGCACACCTCTGATATCAGGTAAATTCGTTGTTGATCCAAGATATAGTACACCATCGAAAGCAAACCTGATATCATTCTTTATGTTCCACTACTGATGGTTGGCGAGTGTGGTTTGGTCTTTGCTGAACAAGCCGTCAACCGGGGGGGGTGGGACTGAAACGGGAGCGAAAGCCCTCCCGTGACCTCAAAAATTTCCGCGCGCGGAAATTTTGGGGTGGTGCCGGGCAACCGGCATCACGTTCCTTGCATGGCCTTTTGGATGATTTGGCGGATGTTCCCTTGTTGGAACTAGGCCCAGGGGCAGGAGCGAGCCTTAGCCAGTCTTGTGCTGGCGTATGGGGCTTGCTCGCACCTGCGCTGTAGTTGCGGCAAGCCGTGTGTCAACGCACGGAAAGGAACGGAGCCATGCCACAGCTTCAAGACCGGCACCAGCCGGACATCATTGATGCGGACTTTCGGGAAGTTCGCACCACGGGCTATCAGCCCTCGTCCATTCAGCGCATCGCAGGCGGCACAGTGACCGCGTCATGCTGCGCACTCATGCTCGCAGCAGGGTTCGAGCTGATCGACGGCCGCATTGCGATGCTGCTCCTGCTCGCGGTCGGGGCGGGTGGATACCTTGCCTACATCCATCTGCACGCAAACCGGCCTGGTTTCGTGTTCTTCGCAGCCGTCGCCTTGCTGGCCATTGGGACTTCCATCGCGCTCGCGGGGTTCTATCCCCTCGCTTCTCTGGTTGCGCTCGCCGTCGGCGGCATCTGCGGTGCTCTCGCCCGCGCCGTGAAGGTTGACGGTGCGTCTCATCAAGGGAGTACTTTCAAATGACATCGCTCAGCACCCATCGACGCGCGGCGCTTTGGCTGCTCGTCATCGCATTTGCCCTCTTTGCTGCGGATGCGGCGTTTGCCGATGTCCTGAATGACATCGGCAATGGCTACAAGACCGAATCGGCCAAGTGGTTCCCGAAGCTCCTGGTCATAGCCAAATCCCTGTTCTGGAAGCTCGCGGCGATTGAATTCGCTTGGGCCTCAATCCTGTGGGTGCTGAAAAGCCAGGAAATGCAGTCGTTCACGGCTGCGGTCGTGCAAAAACTCATCGGCATCGGGTTTTTCTACTTTCTGCTGCAAAACGCCGACTACTGGATTCCTGCCATCGTGAACAGTCTGGTGAAGGCTGGCAACGAAGCGACCGGACTGCCGGCGCTCACGCCGTCCGAAGTGTTCGACCTGGGCATTGATACGGCAGTGGCGATGTTGAAGGGCATCCAGGCGTTGAGCTTGTGGGAAGATTTCGCCACGGTCGTAGTTGGCGGCCTCGCCGCGCTCGCCATCGTGATTTCGTTCCTGGTCATCGCCGGGCAAATGCTGATCGCGCTGATCGAGAGCTACATCGCCATCAGCGGCGGTGTGCTGTTCCTGGGCTTCGGCGGCTCGCGCTGGACGGTCGAGTTCACGCAGAAGTACATCAGCTACGCCTTCGCCACGGGCATCAAGCTGTTCATGCTCTACCTCATCATCGGCGTGGGCACGGCCCAGGCCAAGACCTGGGCGGCCCTGCTGGCGACCACGGACTGGAACAACATTTTCGCCGTGATGGGTGGCTCGATGCTACTGGCCTTCCTGGGCTCCCAGATTCCGAACATGGCAGCGGCCATGCTGTCCGGTGCACCGTCGCTGACGGCTGGCGCGGCAGCGGCGACGTCGGGCGCACTCACGGCCGGCACGGTCGCGGCAGGCGCTACCGCCATTTCTCCGGCGATACAGTCCGCCAGGGGCGGCATGCAGGCACTGAAGGCGGGGTATGACCATCACCGCGCTAGCGGCAGTGGCGCACTGGCAAGCGCCCTCAAGGCGGTCGGCACGTCCACTGTGGACATGGGCCGCGAAGCCGGCCGCAGTGCCAGCGAAGCCGTGGGCCTTGCGAAGCCTACGGCGTCCGAGCGTTCGACAGTGGGCGGCCGTGCGGCCGAGCGGCGCGACGGCATGACCGCCCAGCTCCGCGAAGAGCGCGCGGCGATGGCCGACGCGGGCGGCATGAGCAAGGGCGGCGAAAACAACGCGGGCGGTGCTGGCACGTCGGCCGAAGGCGACAGCGCCAAGAACAACAGCGCGGGCAACAAGAGCACGTCGGCCGCGCCAGTGATTCCCCCGCCTGCGACGCCCTCCGGCGCTGCTGGTGGGGCCGTAGGTGGGCTTGGCGGGGCCTCCGCGCCCCTAGGCGGCAATCCGCAGGTTGTCGATGACTACGGCAACGTGGTCGCGCCGCCTGCGGCCAAGATGGCCGAGAGCAACGCGGGCGGGGCCGGCACGTCGGCGACGAACGCGGCTGCCGCGAACACCAGCGCGGGCAACACCCCGGCCACCGGCTCGGGCGCTGCACCTGCCGGCAGCTCGGGCAGCGCTCCAGCGCAGACGCTGGCCGCCGCCACGCCGGAAGCCCAGCGCCAGGTCGTCGATGACTACGGTAGCGTGGTGTCGCCGCCCTCGGCCAAGATCGCCGAGAGCAATGCGGGCGGCGTCGGCACATCGGCAGCGAACACATCGGCGATGAATACCAGCGCAGGCAACACGTCGGCCACGAACACGTCAGCACCGTCTAGAGGGGCATCCGCGCCCGCCCCTGGGGCGGGACAAAGCGGCCCGGCCTCGGGCCGCGACAAGACGCCATTCCAGGATTTGCAGCATGTCAGGCCGCCGCAGATTCCGAGTGACGCCGCGCCGCAGGCCGGCGTGAATATCCGCCTCTCGCATTCCGAGGATTAACCGTCTCGAAAGGAAACGACGATGGGTGTGCTTGTGGATTTTCTTCAACACCAACATGCGCGGCTGGCGCTCGAACTGGAGCGTCTTGCGCGTCAGGACGCACCGCTGGCTCTCACGATGATTGAAGTAACGCGCGATGCGGACGGGCGGCTGGGAGAACCGTTGGCGCAGCTTGAGTGCCGATTGCTCGCGGCTGGCTTCGATCTACAGCCTTGAACACAACACTGTGGAGGTAGAACATGGCAAAGAAGCGCCCCCCTCTCGATGGGATTTTCCAACCTCAAACAATGGCGCTGCTGCGTGTTTATGCGCAGTACACAAAAGAAATCGACGGCCTCGACATGAGCCTGGTTGAATTGGCCGAAACCTTGGTACTGGCGCATCTGGAAGAGCACGAACGCTTTCAAGACTGGACTGAACGTACTGCCGTGATCGAGGGTTTTCTAGAACGCATCGGAGAGGATTTGATATGAAATCGCTGCTGGATCAAATTGGCCTCGAACGGGCGCATGCGCTCATGGCCGAAGCCACGCACAAGGCCATTGCCAAAGCCCATGCACATGGGCTTGCCGTGACTGTCAGCATCGACGGTGAGCTACAGCGAGTTCAGCCAGGCGGCCACGCTGCCCCGATGATCGCCCAGGACGGCAGACAGAAGGCCGCCGATGAACATGGCGACAGCAACAGCTGACCAGGTGCGCTCGCCTGTCACCAACACGCTGGCCCACGGTCGGACAGATTTCCATCCGACCATCAGATAGATTCGTGTCCGATCAACGGATAAATTTTCATCAGACCAATTGAAAGAGAAAACATGCGCTTGCTGATTGCTTTGATCCTGCCGTGGCTGACATTCTTCACCATCGGCCGCCCCTTCGCCGGCATCATCTGCCTGATCCTCCAAATCACTCTGATCGGCTGCCTTCCTTTCTGCGGCCGCCTGATTCCTGGCGATTCGCTCTTGAATGCTCGCTACTGCATCGTCCAGTGACTTGCCACGGGCGAAAAGCGCAGTCGGCATCCCGATTACTCGCCACCCAGGAACTTCGCAATTGCTGCCGTGCGGAAGTACACCCGCCGCCCGAGCTTCATCTTGGCTGCGTTGAGCTGCTTCGCCCATTCGGTGTCATTTCGCAGGCTGACCCGCAGCCCTTCGGCCGAGCGATCTAGCACTTTTGCAAGCTGGGCCATGCTGAGTAGCGGCCCGTACTGGCCCGTCAGTGCCTCTTCTATGTGCATACGGTGGCTTTCTTTCGATTACGCATTGGGTGATCGAAGAATGCCCACTGGCACCGAAAATAGGTTGTACGAAAGTTAGAATTTAGTTGTCGTCACCTGCTATCATTGCGTGCATCACGTACAGGCGCTTTGAAATGGCAAAACCCGGAACAGCACGGCGAGTATTCGACCCCCTGCTTAACGAGCTGGTGGCCGAGCGTGATACCTCGTCCGATCGCATCCGCGCCAAGCTGACCGACGCCTACGGCTGGTGTCTCTGTGAGCTGTGCTGGCGCTCCACCGAGTACGCGACAGCCGTTGGAGCGCGAAAGTTCTTCAAACGCCCGCGCCGGGAGAACGCCCATGCAGCGCCCTTAACGGACGCCATACGCGTTGAGGCACAGAAGGAAGCCGATGCCTTGGTGGCACGCTATGAGCGGGCCTGGAAAGGCGAATTTGGCCCCTATGAGCCTGGTCGAATGGTGGCGACCTACTGTGACATCGTGGAAATGCGCGGTGATTGTTCAGTGGAAGCATTTCGGGAGCACGTTGAGCAGCGAGCACTCATTGCCGCTTGGGCACGCCACAGCAATCTACTTGCAGTCACGAGGCTACCCGGCCAGCCCAAAGGGGCAGCGAAGCCCAGCAAGCTCTACTGCGAAGCGCACAACCCCAGGCGAAGCGATGAAGCCCGCCGCGCCTACCAACGCGACAAACGATTCGCTCCGCAGTACAACGAGCTGATCGAAAAAATCTGGACGGAGCAAGCCGGCAACTTGCTGGCGTGGGACATCGAAGCCCACGTACATGTCAAAAGGGGAGCCTATCGCCAGCTCCAAGCACACAAGTCTCCCACGCGCTTGATTGATGACCTGCTGGCCCAGGGCACCATGAGCCAGGCTGAAATCGCGCGCCAGCTCGGCGTATCGCGCCAGGCTGTCTCTGCTGCCATTAAGCGGCGATCACAGAAGCCTATGGCGGTTGATTGACAATCAAAATCTAACTTTTGTACGCCCTATTTTTTGTGCTGCGGTGCATTCTTCGATCATCAAACGTAATCGAATGAAAGCTACCGTATGCAGATCGAGGCGAAGAGCAAGACTCTCATCAATCGCAAGAAGCTTCTGGCGATGATCCCGCTGTCTGAGCGGACGATTTTCAACATGGAGCAGCGTGGAGAGTTCCCGCGCCGCATCGCGCTCACAAGCCGGAACGTCGCCTGGGACTTGGCCGAGGTAAAGACATGGATTGAGGCGCGCAGGTCGTCGGGCGCCCAGGCCGCGCGTCCCGGATTCACTCCGTTGGCCGCGGCCGTTTAAGCGTCCATTCGTCGATCATGTCCGCCCAGTCTTGCAGCATCGCCGTGCGCTGCTCACGGTACTCGGCCTTGTTGTAGACGGCTCTGACGCCCTTCTGTTCGTGCGCCAGACACTTCTCAATCCAATCGGTGTTGTAGCCAGCCTCGTGCAGCAACGTGCTGGCCGTGCGCCGCAAGTCATGCGGCCCGAATTTGGCAAGCGGCTTCCCTTCCTTCTGTGCCAGCCGATATGTCAGCGTCAGCACCTGGTTGAGCGTGGCACTGCTCATCGGCGTGTCTGAGTCATACCGCGACGGCAGCACGTAGTCCGATCCACCCGCGAAGGTTTTCAGGGCAATGAAGATGTCCAGTGCCTGGCGGGACAGAAACACCAGGTGCGGATTGCGCCGCTTCATCCGCTCCTTCGGAATCGTCCAAAGCGCCTCGCTGAAACTGATTTCGCTCCACGTGGCCTTTGTCAGCTCGCTCTTGCGAACCATCGTGAGCAGCAACAGCTTGGCCGCCGCCCGGATGGATGGTGTTGTGCCGATGCGCTCCATGTACTGGTACATCAGGCCGATCTCGTCGGGCGTCAGCGCACGGTCGCGCGGCTCGAACTTGGCGATGGTCGTCGGCCGCACCAGCTCTGCCGGGTTCTCGACCTTCTGGCCGCGCTCGATGGCCCAACGAAAGACCTGCAACACCACCTCGCGGGCATGCACTGCGGTTGCCGGTGCGCCGCGCTCCACGATGGCGTCGGTCAGCGCGCGCAGATCTTCGTGGGTGATTTCCAGCAGCTTCTGATTGCCGAATTTTGGCTTCAGCTCGCGCTCATAGACTGAGCGACGCATGTCGCGGGTGGAGTCGGCCATCTGGTAGCCGCGCAGCCACTTTTCCGCCCAGGCCCCGAACGTCTCGGCATCTTTGACGCGGGCCTTGTCCCGCGCCTTTTCCTTGGCCGGTGACTTTCCGGCCGCGATCATCTTTTTGGCCTCGCCCAACCGTTCGCGGGCTTCCGAAAGGGTGATGCCGCCGACACCATAGCGGCCGAAGGTGATGGTCTCCTGCCGACCGTGGATAGCGTAGTTGTAGCGGAACGAAATCGCCCCGGCCGGTGTGACGGCTACATAGAGGCCGTCACGGTCGTTCACCTTGTAGAGCTTGTCCTTCGGCTTGAGGTTGCGCAGCTTGGTATCGGTCAGCATGGCGTTCGTCCTGAGTCAGTTCGAATACCATGATCTGCACACCTGCCCTTGCATCACAAAAAATCAATACAAATCAAAGGCTTGTGCACTTTCGATACCATGAACAGCCGCGAAGCGGTTTCATGGTATCGATAGCCTCTCATGGCACCAGAGCGCGATAGTACCACTCACCATGCCATGAAAAAACAGTGCTTGACGGTGCCAGAAGTTGCCAGACTATG
Organism: uncultured Comamonas sp.; assembly: GCA_902175065.1. GTDB lineage: Bacteria > Pseudomonadota > Gammaproteobacteria > Burkholderiales > Burkholderiaceae_C > Comamonas. The sequence goes on from CABIIJ010000039.1 coordinate 24,413, forward strand.
CTGAACAACAAGGAAGAAATTCAGTATTGACAATAACTTATGGATGATTTGGTGCCAATCGGTGCCAGCCGATGCCAGACGCCCAATCACTCCCACTCGATCGTCGCCGGCGGCTTGGTCGAGACGTCGTAGGTCACACGATTGATGCCCCGAACCTCGTTGATGACCCTGGCGGCGACTTTCTTCAACAGCGGATAAGGAAGTTCCGCAGAATCCGCCGTCATGAAGTCGGTGGTCTGCACGGCCCGCAAGGCAATCACATAGTCGTAGGTACGGCCATCGCCCATCACGCCCACGCTCTTGACGGGCAGGAACACCGCAAAAGCCTGGCTGGTCAAGTCATACCAGTTCTTGCCGGTCGCCTTGTCCACATGACTGCGCAGTTCTTCAATGAAGATGGCGTCGGCGCGGCGCAACAGGTCGGCATATTCCTTCTTCACCTCGCCCAGGATACGTACCCCCAGGCCGGGGCCGGGGAAGGGGTGGCGATAAACCATTTCGCGCTGCAGGCCCAGGGCCACACCCAGTTCGCGCACCTCGTCCTTGAACAAGTCACGCAATGGCTCCAGCAGTTTCAGCCCCAATTGCTCGGGCAGGCCGCCAACGTTGTGGTGGCTTTTGATGGTGACGGCTTTCTTGCCACCGGATTCGATGACGTCCGGGTAGATGGTGCCTTGCGCAAGAAAAGTAGCCCCCTTGTGGCCCTGGCCGCTGGCCTTCAGTTTGGCCGCTTCTGCCTTGAATACGTCGACGAACAGGCCACCGATGATTTTGCGCTTGGCCTCGGGTTCGCAGACACCGGCCAGTTTGCCCAGAAACAGGTCGCTGGCATCGACGCGCACCACCTTGGCGTGCAGCTTGCCCTCGAACATGTCCATGACCATGTCACCTTCATTGAGGCGCAGCAGACCGTGATCGACAAACACGCAGGTGAGCTGATCTCCGATGGCACGATGAATCAGCGCAGCCGCCACGCTGGAATCAACCCCGCCGGACAGGCCCAGGATGACTTCCTCATCACCGACTTGTTCACGGATTTTCTGCACCGCTTCATCAATGTAGTTACCCATCACCCAATCAGCATTGGCCGCACAAATCTCATGCACAAAGCGGTTGAGCATGGCGGCCCCCTGCACGGTGTGCGTGACTTCCGGGTGGAATTGCACGGCATAGTAGCGGCGTGATTCGTCGGCCATGCCGGCAATCGGGCAAGAGGGTGTCGAGGCCATGACCTTGAACCCCGGGGGCAGCTCGGTCACCTTGTCGCCATGGCTCATCCATACCTTGAGCATTCCATGGCCTTCTTCCGTGGTGAAGTCGGCAATGTCCTTCAGCAAGGCCGTGTGGCCATGGGCACGCACCTCGGCATAGCCAAACTCACGGCTGTTGCTGCCTTGCACCTTCCCGCCAAGCTGGTTGGCCATGGTCTGCATACCGTAGCAAATGCCCAGGACGGGCAGGCCCAGCTCAAATACGGCATCCGGCGCTTTGTCGTCCACTTCGTACACGCTGGCATGGCTGCCGGAAAGGATGATGCCTTTCAAACGGCCATCGGCAGCAAACTGACGCACCCAGTCGCTGCCAACATCGCAGGGATGAACTTCGCAGTACACATGCGCTTCACGGACACGGCGGGCAATGAGCTGGGTGACCTGAGAGCCAAAGTCCAAAATCAGAATTTTGTCGTGTTGCATAACAATCAATCATTAGAAGAATAGCAATGGCCCGTTGTCCAACAACGGGCAACGGGCCATTTGATTAAAAAGTCCAATCCGGCTTAAGGATGCTCTGCACAAATCGCTGCGCCGCCCGCATCTGCGGCCTCAGGCGGTCTGCGGCGTTGCAAATCCTCGCGATAGCTACGGCTATCCCTGCGGTTTGCGCCTTGCAGCCCATCCCGATCCGCAGCGCAGGCTTACCGCTCGATTCGTGCAGAGCATCCTTAATCGGCACGGTAATTGGGGGCTTCCTTGGTGATCTGCACGTCGTGCACGTGGGATTCGCGGATACCGGCTGCAGTGATTTCGACAAACTCGGCCTTGTCGTTCATTTCCACAATGGACTTGCAACCGCAGTAACCCATCGCCGCACGCACGCCACCGGCCATTTGGTAAACGATGGACACCATCGAGCCTTTGTAGGGGACGCGCCCCTCGATACCCTCGGGCACCAACTTGTCGGCATTGGGATTGCCCGTGGTCGACTCCTGGAAGTAGCGGTCAGCCGAACCCTGCTGCATGGCGCCAATCGACCCCATGCCACGGTAGCTCTTGTAGCTGCGGCCCTGGTACAGGATGACTTCGCCCGGTGCTTCTTCCGTACCGGCAAACATCCCCCCCATCATGATGGCGGAAGCGCCTGCGGCCAAGGCTTTGGCAATATCGCCCGAGAAGCGGATGCCACCGTCGGCAATCAACGGCACCCCCGTGCCTTTGAGTGCCTGGGCCACATTGGAAATGGCCATGATCTGGGGCACGCCCACCCCCGCAACAATGCGGGTGGTGCAAATGGAGCCAGGGCCAATCCCGACCTTGACGGCATCAGCACCTGCTTCCACCAAGGCCAACGCTGCCGCACCAGTGGCGATATTGCCGCCGATGACTTGCACTTGCGGGTAGTTTTGCTTGACCCAGCGCACGCGGTCGAGCACGCCCTTGCTGTGGCCATGGGCGGTATCGACAACGAGTGCATCCACACCGGCCTTGACCAGAAGATCCACACGCTCTTCCGTGCCTGCTCCGACACCGACCGCTGCTGCCACGCGCAAACGCCCCGCGTTGTCGCGGGCGGCGTTCGGGAAAATCGTTTGCTTGTTGATGTCCTTGACGGTGATCAGGCCCTTGAGTTCAAAGGCGTCGTTGACCACCAGCAGGCGTTCGAGCTTGTGTTTGTTGAGCAGTGCTTTGGCTTCTGCCGGGCTCGTGCCGTCTTTTTCGTTGACGGTGATGAGCTTTTCGCGCGGCGTCATGATTTGCTGCACCTTGACGTCGTAGCGTGTTTCAAAGCGCACGTCACGGCTGGTGACGATACCCACGACCTTGCCACCATCGCATACGGGGAAGCCGGAGATCCCCAGCTCTTCGGACAACTGCAACACCTGCAGCACCGTGTGCGCAGGGGTGATAACCACCGGGTCATGCACCACGCCGGATTCGTGGCGCTTGACTTTCGATACTTCGGCAGCCTGCTCCTGCGCCGTCATGTTCTTGTGAATCACCCCGATGCCGCCTTCCTGGGCAATGGCGATCGCCAGGCGGGCCTCCGTGACGGTATCCATGGCAGCGGACACCAGGGGCAGGTTCAAGGTGATGTCGCGGGTAAACTGGGTAGCAAGGGAGACGTCCTTGGGCAGGACTTCGGAGTAGGCGGGAACGAGCAGGACGTCGTCAAAAGTCAGTGCTTTTCCAAGAAGGCGCATAGGGTTGGCTCCAAAAGGCAAATTGTAGCCGTGGGTTTTTACCGTTGCACGGAAGAAACAAAAAACCATTACCAGCACAACCATCCCCCGCTACACTGGATGGCATGGAAATGCGTGCCTCTTTCGTCCTGTTTGCTTACCTGACCTGCTTCACCGCCACCAGTGCCTTTGCGCAGTGGCAATGGATCGACGAATATGGTCGTAATACCTACAGCGACCGCCCGCCGCCGACACATATTCCCGAAAAAAACATTCTGAAAGCGCCTGCATGGGCCCACACCGTTTCCCCAGCCACTTTGCCAAAGGCTGACATCCCTGCAGAGCCTGTCGTAACGCCGCCGCCTGCATCCAACGAAGTGACGCCCCAGGACCTGCAGCAGCAGAAACAAGAAGCGGCCCGCCAAGCCGCCGAAGAGAAACAGAGAAAAGAAGCACAGGCAAAACTTCTGCAACAGCGCCAGGAAAACTGCAACCGTGCCCAAGCCGCCCTGCGTACCTTGCAAGCAGATGTGCCGCTGGCCCAAATTGGCCCCGATGGTCAGCGCACGACCATGAGCGACCTGCAGCGCCAACAGGACATCCGCCGCGTGCAGGAAGTCATGGCCCGCGATTGCGGCCCGTTGCCCAAAGACTGATCAGTAACCCGCTTTGCTATGGGGCCGCCGAGCCGCAAACAGACCCGCTCCCCGTGCACCTTGCTGAATGAAGCGCTCACGCCGCGCAACTTTGGGATCGACGGTCAGGGGACGGTATAGCTCCACCCTGTCCCCATCCTGCAAGAACGTGTTGGCAGCACAAACACGCCCCCAGATACCGCACACTTCGGTTGCTGGCCAGCCCGCTATCCGAACAGCATCCGCCACGGTGGCCGGCAAGGGCAATGCCAGCGCCAGCTCCTCCACCTGACCGGCCTGAACCGAGCGCCAGAGCAATACCTGCGCATCAGCCATAAACTTTTTCTGCCCGCTGGATAAAGGCGTCGACCATGCTGTTGGCGATACGATCAAAAATCGGCCCGATCAGCGCCGCCAAGGCAGCGCTATCGAAACCGTACACCAACTGCAGCTCAACCTTGCACGCCCGTTGTTGACCATCCCCGACAGGGAGGAACCGCCAATTGCCTTCCAGCCGTGAAAACGGCCCCTTCACCAGGCGCATACTGATCTTGCTGTGTCCGTCATACTGGTTGCGTGTGACAAAGGCCTTGCGCAAACCCGCCATGGACATGCCGACCTCGGCCGTCATGCCATGCTCGCTTTCCTCCAGAACCTGGCTGTGCGAGCACCAGGGCAAAAACTCCGGGTAGTGCGCAACATCGCGCACCAGCGCAAACATTTCCTCGGGGCTGTACCAGATCAGTACCGATTTATTGACAGATTTCATGGGCAGACGGAGTCAAGACCTTTTTGTCATACAAAGGCTTTCCTCCCTTGGGGAGGGCTGGAGAAACTTAGAATTGCAAGCTTGGCGAAAGCGTGATTGTAGAAAGCCCCCGAGACCTGCAGCGCTTTCGCTGGAAAGACCATGGCAAAGAAATCCAACTCCCCCTCCCGAATTGCCGAAAACAAAAAAGCGGCTTTCAACTACTTTTTCGAAGAACGGTACGAAACCGGCGTTGTCTTGCACGGCTGGGAAGTCAAGGCCGTACGCAGCGGCAAAGTCCAGCTGACCGATGGTTACGTCGTGATAAAAAACGGCGAGTTGTTTTTAATCGGCTGCCTGATCCAGCCGCTGAAAACCGCCTCCACCCATGTCAGCCCGGATGCGGCCCGCACCAAGAAGCTGCTCATGCACAAGGCTGAAATCCGGCGTTTGATCGGCAAGGTAGAGCAAAAGGGGTACACCCTCGTCCCGCTGAACCTGCATTGGAAGGACGGCCTGGTGAAATGCGAAATTGCCCTGGCCAAAGGCAAGGCCGAACACGACAAGCGTGACACCATCAAAGAACGCGAGGGCAAACGCGAGGTTGAACGCGCCATGAAGTCCCGACACCGCTAATACGTGCATAAGGCGTGCCATCACCTGCTTTTCCAGGGGTTTGCATTGGGCCTTTCAAGCCTGAGGCCCCTAGGAAAATCAAGGCGGACTGCTACACTCGATGCCATCCTTGTCGCTCAACTTCGCAACCTGTGACCACCCCCGTCCCCACTGCTTCACTGGCCTCCTGCATCGACCGTCTGCAGCTAGGTGAAGCCCTGGCCTTGCTAGGGCGGGATGCCTGCGGGCAATTGCCCGATGCCCAGGACAATCCCGTGGCCTACTTTCAGGCAGTGGTCGATGGCCTGTGCAACGTCTCATTGCGTGACCCACTGACTGGCACGGCCAACCGGCGCCAATTGATGACCGTTCTGGAAGGCGAACTTGACCGCGTGGCCCGCTCTGGCGATGCCGCCTTGCTCCTCATGGTGGACATTGATCACTTCAAGACCGTCAATGACACCTACGGCCATAACGTCGGCGATCTGGCCTTGCAGCATGTTGCCCAACTGCTCCAGGAGTGTGTGCGCCCAATGGATACCCTGGCCCGCTACGGTGGCGAAGAATTCGCCATCGTTCTGCCCGCCTGCCAGCCGGCGTATGGCAAGAATGTTGCCGACCGCATCCGCCAGATCGTGGCCAGCCAGCCGTTTTATGCGAGTCCGGGTCAGGCCCTGCCGCTGACCGTCAGCATCGGCGGGGCCTATGCGCTGCAGTGGATCCGCAGCACCAATGAACTATGGATAGAACGCGCCGACCAGCAACTCTACCAAGCCAAAAATCTAGGACGTAACCGCGTGTGTATTGAACCGCAACCAGACAGCACCGTCACCGCCGAAGAAAAAGACCTGCTCTTTAGCGGCCTGATCATGCCAACAAGTGCCGCTGCCGAGTCCGCCTCCAGCCTGTCTCCAGGTAACGTCCAGTGAAAGCGATAACCCAATGAGTGACGTTGCATCCCCTCCCAACCATATGCCTGCGAGCACCGTGACCATCAAGCGTCCCAGCGCCCACCCGAACATCATTGCCGTGACCAGCGGCAAGGGCGGCGTTGGCAAGACTTTCGTTTCGGCGAATTTGGCCGCTGCATTGACCCGCCAGGGATTGCGTGTGCTCGTTCTGGATGCCGACCTGGGACTGGCCAACCTGGACGTTGTGCTGAACCTCTATCCCAAAATCACCCTGCACGACGTGTTTACAGGGCGAGCCGCCCTGCAGGAAGCCGTGGTCACGGCCCCTGGCGGTTTTCACGCACTGTTGGCAGGCTCCGGCATGGTCGAGTACTCGCGCCTGACGCCCGAGGTGCGCAACCAGCTCATCCACACCATCGACACTCTGGCCCCCCACTATGACGTGGTGCTGCTCGATACGGGGGCCGGCATCTCCGATGTGGTGCTCTTCTCTCTTTCGCTGGCCACGGAAATTCTGGTGGTTGCAACGCCAGAGCCAACCTCGCTGACCGATGCCTATGCCGCCATGAAAGTTCTGGCCACACAGCAAAAGCGCCACAACATGCGCCTGGTGATCAACCAGGCTGCCCGTCCTGGCGATGGACGGGCCATCACCGGGCAACTGCAACAGGTGCTCAACCGCTTTGTCAGTACCGAATCGGGCCTGCCCATGCGCCTGATCCATATGGGGGACATTCCGGCCGATCCGGCGGTACGTGACGCCGTGATGCGCCGCCAGTTGCTGCTGCAAGCCAGCCCCGGCTGCCCCGCCGCCCTGGCCATTGCCCAATTGGCAACACGCGTGAAATCAACGCTGGCCAAACGCGAAGCGGTTTAATCCCCCGCCCCATGTCTGCCCCATACTGCGGGCGGTTCGCCCCTTCCCCCACAGGCCCCCTGCACGCAGGTTCCATCACTGCAGCACTGGCCAGTTGGCTGGATGCCCGCGCTCACCACGGGCGCTGGCTGGTGCGTATTGAAGACATTGACCCGGCACGCTGCGCTCGCGGAGCCGATCGTTTCATTCTCCAACAGTTGGCCCAACTGGGCCTGCATCCTGATGCGCCCCCCGTCTGGCAATCCCAGCGACATGCGCTGTACGAACAGGCATTCGCCGCGTTGCTCGGTCACGGCTGGATCTACCCCTGCGGCTGCACACGCAAGGACCTGGAACAGGCGTGGCAAACCCAGGGCCGCGCCCACCGGCGCCACCAAGAGCGCCCCTACCCCGGCACCTGCCGTGGCGGCTTGCACGGAAAACCGCCGCGCAGTTGGCGTTTTCATCTGGAAAAATTCATCAACAGCTGGCCGTCAATCCAGATACAGACTACACAAAAAGCTCCTTTTTTATTGGATGCAGACGGACTTTTGCACTGGCATGACCGCCGCCAAGGCTGGCAAACCCAACGCCCTGCCGAAGTGAGCGGCGATTTCGTCGTGCGCCGGGCCGACGGACTCTGGGCCTACCAGTTGGCCGTCGTGGTCGACGACGCCGACCAGGGCGTCACCCAGGTCGTGCGCGGGGCCGACCTGAGCGACAATACGCCGCGCCAACTCCTGCTGCAAAGCGCCCTGGGCTACCCCACCCCCGGCTATCTGCACACCCCCCTGGTCACCATGGCCAATGGCGAGAAGCTTTCCAAGCAACACGGCGCACCGGCGGCCGATACCGGCAACGCCATGGCAACATTGCTGGCAGCAGCCCGTTTCCTGGGGTTGCCCCCACCCCCTGGAGATTTATCGCAGCTATGCCCAGGCTACGCCCTCAATCATTGGGTCAATGCCTGGCGCTCTACATACAATCGCCAAGTGACTGAAAACCAATTTCCCCCTTCCCCTGCCACGCCCGGTGCGGCCCCGGCCCATGTGGCGCATCCTCAGACCATCCGCAGCTTCGTGCGCCGCACTGGGCGCGTGACCACCGGCCAGGCCAAGGCATTTGCCGAGCTGGGCGCAGCGTTCGTCCTGCCCTACCAGGCAGCCCCCCTGGATGCAGCCGCCGCCTTTGGCCGCACCGCCCCCTTGATTCTGGAAATCGGCTTTGGCATGGGCGAGGCGACTGCCCACATTGCCCAGGTGCGCCCGAACGACAACTTCCTGTGCTGCGAGGTGCACGAGCCTGGCGTGGGCGCCTTGCTCAAGCGCATCGGTGAGCAGGGCATCGGCAATATCCGCATCCTGCAGCACGATGCCGTCGAGGTCATTGAACAGATGCTGCCGCCCGCCAGCCTGGACGGCATCCACGTCTTTTTCCCCGACCCATGGCACAAGAAGAAACATAACAAACGCCGCTTGATTCAGACGCCTTTTTTGGCCAAACTGGCGTCCCGCTTAGCCCAGGGCGGCTACATTCACTGCGCGACCGACTGGCAGCCGTATGCCGAACAAATGCTGGAAGTGCTCAGTGCCGAGCCCCAACTGACCAACAGCGCCGACGGATTTGCGCCCCGCCCCCACTACCGACCCACGACAAAATTTGAAAAGCGTGGTCTGCGGCTGGGTCACGGGGTCTGGGATTTGGTGTTCCGCAAACGCTAGCCCCTTCACGAAGACACCAGCGAAAGCATTCTTGCCATGGATATTCTGCAGAACTTGGTACACATGACAGGCCAGCGCGACCATTTGCGCCTGGAGTTCTCTGTCCTATCCACCCTCTTGCAACTGCCGGATATCACGCAAGTGCGTGCTTTGGAGATCCATCCCTTCGAAGACCAGTTCTGGGTACGTCCGCGCACCTGGCTGGAAGACGGGCAACTGGTCAATACCGATGTCGATTTTCTGCACGACCCACAGCGCGTGGCACTGAGCACCCTGCCCGTCTTGCAAGAGGGGCTGGCCGCCAGGCGTGAACGCATTGCCTGGCAGGCCTGCACCGGGCAATACATTCTGTGGCTACCGGTCTGGATGCGCGAGCAGGCCCGGGTGTGCATCGAAATCACCCAATCGGCCCAGTTCTCCAGCCATGACCTGGATATCCTGCTGGCTATTTTTCAGGTCTACAGCAATTACCAAAGTCTGCTGGATTACAGCGAGCGCGATGCCCTGACCGGCCTGCTCAACCGCAAGACCTTTGACGAGCACCTGCTGCGGCTGTCCAACGCCAGCAAGTCCACGGACCAGGGGCAGCAGCCCTGGCTGGCGGTGATTGATATCGACCATTTCAAACAGGTCAATGACCGCTATGGTCACCTTTTTGGCGATGAAGTGCTGATCCTGGTGGCCAATCTGCTGCGTTCCAGCTTTGGCTCACAACACCGGGTGTTCCGGTTTGGCGGCGAGGAGTTCGTCATCCTGCTGCAATCGATGGCGCTGGATGCCGCTTTTACCGCCCTGGAACACTTCCGTCAGGCGGTGCAGAACTACGAGTTTCCGCAAATCGGCAAAATCACCGTCAGCCTGGGCTTTTCGGGCGCCCACATGCACGCACCCTCGCCAACGCAGCTTTTGAGCCAGGCCGACGAGGCGCTGTACTACGCCAAGGAAAACGGGCGCAACCGCGTCTGCCACTACGAAACCCTGCAAGCCCTCGGCGTATTCAACAAGCACGAACAGATCACGCACGACGACGTGGAGCTGTTCTGATCAAACTATAAAAATAAAAGCTGCCAGCGCTTGCCAGATAAGGGTTTCAGAGTTGATTCACTTTAAAACCCTTATCTGGCAAGCGCTGACAGCTATTTTTTTACCATTTGCAGACGCATCCTCTGCAAATGGCAGGTAGCGACGAAGGCTTAATCGCGCTCACCGCCAAAAATCCCCAGCAGGGCCAACAGGCTCTGGAAGACGTTGTAGACATCCAGGTACAGCGACAAGGTGGCGCTGACGTAGTTGGTTTCGCCGCCGTCAATGATCTGCTTGATGTCGTAGAGCATGTAAACGCTGAAGATGGCAATGGCGGCCGTGGAAATCGCCAGCATGCCGGCGGTGGAGCCGATGAACACGTTGATGACCGAACCGACCAGCAAGACGATCACGCCCACGAACAGCCACTTGCCCAGGCCGGACAGATCACGCTTGATGACCGTGGCCAGGCTGGCCATGACGACGAAGACCCCGGCGGTACCGGCGAAGGCCGTCATGATCAGCTCGGAGCCATTTTTAAAGCCCAGCACCATGGCAATCAGGCGCGACAGCATCAGCCCCATGAAAAAGGTGAAACCCAGCAGCACGGCCACGCCCACGGCGGAGTGCTTGGTCTTTTCGATGGCGAACATGAAGCCGAACGCCCCGACCATGAACACGATCAGCCCCAGGCCGCCGGAAAGGCCGCGGGTAATCCCCGTGCTCAGACCCAGCCAGGCCCCCAGCACTGTGGGCAACAGGCTCAGTGCGAGCAGCCAATACGTATTGCGCAACACCTTTTGGCGTTGCTGTTGAACGAGATCCAGGCCGGCGGTATCCAGCGTCGGAAAGTGGTGTTGCATGGGTCTAGACTCCTGTAATGAAAAGTATTTACTGCGCCTTGCAGTACCCTCGGCATTCTAGGAGCAATTGCCTCCCGGACAAGCTCCCTCTGCGAGGGGCGCTGCTGGGTATGTTTTATGCACAAATGTTTTTCCTAAATACCACGCCAGGAAAGACGCCGTTGTCCTACATTCCATCGTTCACCAAATACTGATGAAGGATTGCACGCTATGAAAAACAAACCCGCACTGGAGTTGGCCGACGTCAAGCAGATCGCCGCTGCCGCCGAAGCCGAGGCACTGAAGAACCACTGGCCCGTGACCATCGCCATCGTCGACGACGGCGGCCACCTGCTCTGGCTGCAGCGCCTGGACGGAGCCGCCGCCATCTCGGCCCACATCGCCCCGGCCAAAGCCCACGCCGCCGCGCTGGGCCGCCGCGACACCAAGGGCTATGAGGACATGATCAACAATGGCCGCAGCGCCTTCCTGAGCGTGACCCCGGTGGCCCCCGGTGGCCTGCTCGAAGGCGGCGTGCCCATCGTCAAGGACGGCCAGTGCCTGGGCGCCGTCGGCGTCTCCGGCGTGAAAGCGCCTGAAGATGCGCAAGTCGCCAAGGCAGGCATTGCCGCCCTGGGTCTGTAAGCCCCGTCAAAAATCCCAATAAAAATAGCTGCTGGCGCTTATCTGGTAAGCGCCAGCAGCTATTTTTTTATCTATTCTGTCCCGACTCCGCCACGGCCAGCTCCACGGTGAAAGCCGGGTCAAACTGCGGGTTCTCCGGCACACCCTCGCGGGCATAGCCCCGGGGATTGCACAGCACCCGGGTTCCGTCCACGGTGTAATCGCAACGATGGTGCATGTGGCCATGAATCCACAGGGCAGCCCGTCGGCCTGCCAACAGCCACGAGGCATCGGAGACAAAATTCACGTTCAAGGGAGAGCCGGCGAACTGTGCCGCCACGCTGGGCAAGGCCGGGGCATGGTGGGTAACGACCACCGTCGGGCCGGAAAAGGGGGCTGCCAGCTGGGAATCAAGCCACCGGGCATTGCGGGCGAACAATACGGCGCTGTCCTGCGGCGTAAACAGCGGCGCATCGGCGCCGCCATGCAGCCGAATACGGCTGAAATCCCGATTGAACTGGATCGACTGGGCCATCGCCGCATCGCGCTGCGCCCCCGTGCCTGCGACCTGGAAATCCGTCCACAAGGTGCTGCCCAGAAAACGCACGCCGTGCAGCACCACGGCCTGGTTGTCGAGCACATGTACCTGGCTTCCCTGGGCCAGATCCTGCAATTGCGCCACCGTCTCGGGCAGGCTGGCGCCATAAAACTCGTGGTTACCGGGCACGTAGACCACCGGCTTGGCAAAGCGCCGGGCCCACGCCATTGCGGCTGGCGGACGGGCCACATCCCCGGCCAGAACCACGATGTCGGCATCGGTCACCACCGGCGCCATCTCCTGCACACTCAAATGCAAATCGGACAATATCTGTAGCTTCACCATGGCGGTCTCCTTGTTGTGTTCACCAAGCCATATACCGCAAACCACCGCCGACTTTGGCGAAATTACTATTTATTTTTAACGCGTTAGCAGGGCTAGAATGCCTGATCGATTTTGCTTCTGCGCCAGCGATTGACCCATGCCTTTACTAGAAAACGCCGACTGGCAGCTGCTCAAGCACCTTCATCAGCAGATTGCCTGCGCACAAGCCGGTCGCATCGGGCAAGGCGAGAAGATTCCTCCCAACGCCTACCTGATCAGCCCCGGCCAGACGGGTCTGGCGCAGGCGCCAGCGCAGTTGGCCGAGCTGTCCCGGGATTTCGTTGCCGACCTGCTGCAACAACCTGACGGGCAGCACCTGCTGGCCAAGTACCTGGCCGATGCCGTGCAACCGGGCAGCGAAATCCACCGCCGGATTGCCCAGGAATACGGTTTCCACGCCCAGTACACCCTGAGCTGCCAGGAGGCGGTACTGCCGCAGGCCAACGGCTCGCTGCAGCCCGTGTTGATGGTGCTGCTGCACGGCCAGGGGTTTGCTCTGCCGATTTTTCACGCCATCGAGCGGATCGCAACCGGCAGCCATTGCCAGTTGCGTCCATTCCCCGATCTGGAAGAGTTTCAGGCGGTGCAGGTGCTGCTGGAGCAGCGCATCCAGCAGGGCATGACCCACCACTGACCCTGCAGCTTCCCCTCACTCACCGCTCCCCCGAACACTCCCGTCCTTGGCAACAGGCCCGGCGCCCGGGGTGCCGTCAACCAGAGGTATCCCAGGGCCAGTCGTGGTGCTTGCGCACGGCCTCGGCAAACAGCATGTCCTGCTTGCGCAACCACAGGCCGTAGGGGCCTTGCTTGAGGTCTTGCACCTCGGCCCGCTGCCACAGCAACGGGTCAATCGTCTGGATGGGCGGGCGTTGGG
>CABIIJ010000040.1 GCA_902175065.1 uncultured Comamonas sp.
GGGACGGGGACGGTACCGACGATGGCAAAGGCGTGGATTGCGGCATAGCGCCCGAATGTAGCAAGACTTGCTCACGCCACGCACTGGCGCCAGCCCTAACAGGAGGCGCCTATTTGAATAAATGTCATTGCTGCAACAACTGCTCCACCTGCGCTTGCAGAACAGCCGGGGTCACGCTGGCCGCAGCCAGGGGCGCCCCGATATTCAGCCCCACCCGGTTGAACATGCCGCGCCGGAAGGGCCGCACCATCGCCCCGCCGCGCTCGACACGGCTGAAGAACGACCCCCACAGCCCCGTCAGCGCCATGGGCACGGTGGGCACCTGCAACCCCTCTTTTTCCGCACGGCGCAGGATTTTGGCGATGCCCCCCTTGAAGGGCTGCAGCTGGCCGTCGCGGGTCAGCCCGCCTTCGGGGAAGATGCCCAGCAAATCCCCCTCGGCCAGCACCTGCTGGGCCGCATCGAAGGCGCGTTCGTAGGCCTGCGGGTCCTCATGGTGCGGGGCAATCGGAATGCACTTGGCCAAACGGAAAATCCAGCCCAGCACCGGTACGCGGAAGATGCGGTGGTCCATGAGAAAGCGGATGGGCCGGGGGCTGGCCGCCATGAGCAGCACCGCATCGACAAAGCTCACATGGTTGGCCACCAGCACCGCCGCGCCGGTGGTGGGAATGTGTGCATCGCCCTGCACGTGGTAGCGGTACACCAGGCGCGAAAGCACCCAGGCGATGAAGCGCAACAGGTACTCAGGCACCAGCATGAAGATGTGAAAGCTCACCACCGCATTGGCCAGCCCCAGCAGCAAAAAGATCTGCGCAATGCTGCACCCGGCCCCCAGCAGCAACCCGACGATGACGCTGCTGGCAATCATGAACAAGGCGTTCAGGATGTTGTTGGCCGCAATGATGCGGGCGCGGTGCGTCGGGGCACTGCGCAGCTGGATCAGCGCATACATCGGCACGCTATAGAGGCCCACGAACAGGCTGACCAGCAGCAGATCGGCCAGCACGCGCCAGTGCGCCGCCTGGGACAGAAAGGCCGCCACGCCCATTTCCGCCTGCATCGGCAAATGGCGCGTGGCAAAGTACAGGTCGATGGCAAACACCGTCATGCCGATGGCACCCACCGGCACCAGGCCAATCTCCACATGGCGGTGCGAGAGCTTTTCGCACAGCAGCGACCCCACGCCCACCCCCACGGAGAACACCACCAGCAGCAGCGAGGCCACTTGCGCATTGCCATGCAGCACCTCCTTGGCAAAGGCCGGGAAGTTGGCCAGGAAGACCGCGCCAAAGAACCACATCCAGGAAATGCCCAGCAGGGAACGGAACACCACCACCTGCCGGCGGGCCAATTGCAGGTTGCGCCAGGTTTCGCTTAACGGGTTCCAGTTGATCTGCAACTGCGGCGCAGTCGCCGTCAGCGCCGGAATCGCCTGGGCGCTGAACCGCCCCAGCAGCGCCAGCGCCAAACAGGCCAGTGCCACCGTGGTATGTCCAATCCCCGGCAGCGCCACCAGCAAACCGCCAGCGACATTGCCCAGCAGGATGGCGACGAAGGTCCCCATCTCGATCATGCCGTTGCCGCCCGTCAGTTCCCGCTCGCTGAGCACCTGGGGCAGGTACGCGTATTTCACCGGGCCGAACAAGGTCGAGTGCAGCCCCATCAGAAACACGCAGAGCAGCAGCACCGGCACCTGGGCGGCCCAAAACCCCCAGGCGGCCAGCGCCATGATGGCGATTTCCAGATCCTTCACCAGCCGGATCAGCATGGTTTTGGGGTACTTGTCCGCCAACTGCCCGCTGGTGGCGGAAAACAGCAAGAACGGCAAGATGAACAAGGCCCCGATCACCAGCCCGGCCTGGGCCGGCGGCAGCCAGCTGATGGAAAGCTGGTAGGTCACCAGCACCGTAAAGGCGAACTTGAATAGGTTGTCGTTGGCCGCACCGGCAAATTGCGTCCAGAAAAACGGGGCAAAGCGGCGCTGGCGCAACAGGGCAAACTGGCTGGGAGCGGGGGCTGTGTCAGGGATGGGCTGGCTCATGATGGAAATTCCGGAATGGCGTGAAGCATACGCACAGAGGATGCGCTGCAGACTGGCCGCACTATGCCTCAGCACCAGCGGCAAGCCCGAAAGAAACGAAACTTTATTAAAATTCAAACCGAAAAGTATCTTTATTCAATACCCCATGAGCACCACCGCCGATTTGATCACCCACCTCAAGGCAGCCCTGAAAGCCGCGCACATGACCTACGCCGATCTGGCGCAGGCGCTGGGCATGGCCGAATCCAGCGTCAAGCGCATGTTTGCCAGGGGCGACATGCCGCTGTCACGCATCGACGCCATCTGCCGCGCCCTGAAAATGGACTTTGCCGAACTGGCCCAGCGCGTGGCCGACGCCCAGCCCCTGCTCGCGGAACTCACGCTGGAGCAGGAACGCACCGTGGTGGCCGACGAAAAACTGCTGCTGGTCGCCGTCAATGTGCTGAGCCAATGGACGGCAGAGCAAATGACCGGCGCCTACCGCCTGACCGAAGCCGAGGTGGTGAAGTACCTGGCCCAGCTCGACCGCATCGGCATCATCGAACTCAAGCCCGGCAACCGCTATCGCCTGAAGCTGGCGAAAACCTTCCGCTGGCGGCCGCACGGGCCGGTCATGCAGTTTTTTCAGGAGCACGTCGTGCTCGACTACTTCGGCGGCGGCTTCGACGGCCACGGCGAAGGGCTGCTGCTGGTGCATGGCTCGATCAGCAGCGCCCTGGCCCCCAGCTTCATCGAACGCCTGCAGCGCGTGGCCCAGGACTTTGCCCAGCAGCACCAGACCGACCAGAAGCTGCCCCCCGCCCAGCGCCGGGGCTACACCCTGGTGCTGGGGATGCGCGACTGGGAACTGGCAGCGTTTGCCCGCCTGCGGCGCTGAAGACGAACCTACTCCTGCGTGCAGGTTTCCAGGACTGCACCGCTGGTGCCATCGGCCAGGTGCTGTAGCACCGAGCCGCTGGCGCCCCGGCCTGCGCCCTTGGTCCACCACTCGATACCATCCCCCACATACCGTGCCCCGCTGGCGGAAACGGCATTTTTCAGGCTGTAGGTGCGTCCCTGGTAATGGACGGTGGCCGTGTCGGTATCCGAATAGCTGGCGACGATCTTCACCCCGCTTTCGCAGGTGTAGAGCGCCGAAGTCACTGCCTCCTCCTGCGCAGCAGGTGGCGTGCTGCCACAGGCCACCACCAGCAGGGACGCGGTCAGCACAAGGCTCAGTCGTTGAATCGGTTGCATCAGGTTTGCTCCGTTTTGGGTTTGAAATCGCAATACGCGGCCACGCTGCATTCCCAGCAGCGCGGTTTGCGGGCCTGGCAGACATAGCGGCCCAGCAGAATCAGCCAGTGGTGGGCATGCTGCAGGTATTCCCTGGGAATGCGCTTGAGCAGCCCCTGCTCCACCGCCAGGGGCGTGGCCCCGGGGGCCAGCCCCGTGCGGTTGCCAACGCGAAAGATGTGCGTGTCCACCGCCATGGTCGGCTGGCCGAAGGCCACGTTCAGCACCACATTGGCGGTTTTGCGGCCCACGCCGGGCAGGGTTTCCAGGGCTTCGCGGGTGGCCGGGACTTCGCCGCCGTACTGCTCCAGCAGAATCCGGCAGGTTTGCAGCAAATGCCTGGCCTTGCTGCGGTACAGGCCGATGGTCTGGATATGGCCCTCCAGCCCCTCCAGCCCCAGATCGAGCATGGCCTGGGGCGTATTGGCCACGGGAAAGAGCTTGCGCGTGGCCTTGTTCACGCCCACGTCGGTCGCCTGGGCCGAGAGCAGCACGGCGGTGAGCAGCTCGAAGTGGCTGGAATACTCCAGCTCGGTACGCGGATGCGGATTGGCCGCCTGCAAGGTGGCGAAAAAAGCGCTGATGTCGGACTTTTTCATAAGGCAGGCATTGTCATACAAGCACGCCCCCGGTGACGGCGGGCCTTAAGATGCTAGGTTTTCGTCTAAGAACCTGTTTACGATCTCCGCGCGAAGGGGTGCGGGATGCAGATCGGGATGGGCTGCTAGGCGCAAACCGCAGCCATAGCGGTGCTATGGCGAGGATTTGCAACGCCGCAGAACACCCGAGGCCGCGACTGCACACCCGCGCGGAGATCGTAAACAGGTTCTAACACCATTCGCACGAGGATAGGCATGAAAGTGGAGCAACTGGCCCAGCGCCTGGACAGGGTAGAGACATCGGCCATTCGGGAGCTGTTCAAGCTGCTGGGCAAACCCGGCATCATCAGCTTTGCCGGGGGCTTCCCCGACAGCGCCCTGTTTGACGTGGCCGGCCTGCAGGCCGCCAGCCAGCAGGCGCTGACACAAGACCCGGGCGCTGCACTGCAGTACGGCGCGACCGAGGGCTACCAGCCGCTGCGCGAGCAAATCGCCCGGTTCATGCAGGCCAAGGGCGTGCCGTCCCTGGCGGCGCAGGATCTGATCGTCACCACCGGCAGCCAGCAGGCGCTGGACTTGCTGGGCAAATGCCTGATCGACGAAGGCGACAAGGTCATCGTCGAAGGGCCGACCTTCCTGGCCACCATCCAGTGCTTTCGGCTGTACGGCGCCGAAGTCATCAGCGCCCCCATCGACGCCGAGGGCGTGCAGCCGGACGCGCTGGAGCAGCTCATCGTCGAACACCGGCCCAAGCTGATCTACACCATCCCCACCTTCGGCAACCCCAGCGGCGCCACCCTGAGCCTGGCGCGGCGCCAGCGCCTGCTGGAGCTGGCCGTGCGCCACCAGGTGCTGGTGGTGGAGGACGACCCGTATGGCGACCTGTACTTCGACGCCCCGCCGCCGCCCAGCCTGCTGGCCCTGTCGGCCCAGGTGCCGGGCAGCCGCGATTTTCTGGCGCACTGCGGCAGCCTGAGCAAGGTGCTCTCGCCGGGCCTGCGCATCGGCTGGCTGGTCGCACCGCCCGAACTGCTGGCCAAGGCGGTCATGTGCAAGCAGTTTTCCGACGCCCATACCAGCACCTTTGCCCAGGCCACGGCAGCGCACTACCTGGCCGCCGGCCACATGCCCGCTGCGCTGGCCAAGGTGCGCAAGGTCTACGCCCGGCGTGCCCAGGTCATGATGCAGGCGCTGCACGAGGAATTGGGCGCCGCCGTGCAGTTCACCGCCCCGCAGGGCGGCCTGTTCCTGTGGCTGCGCCTGACCGGCGCGGGCGGCAAGCTGACCGATGCCGCCACGCTGGCCCAACGCGCCATCGACCAGGGCGTGGCCTTTGTGCCCGGGGCGCCCTTCTTCAGCCAGCACCCGGATACGACCAGCCTGCGCCTGTCGTTTGCCACCGCCGACGAGGAAAAAATCCGCGAAGGCGTACGCCGTCTGGCCAAGGCGCTGGCATGAGTGCGGCCATGAACGCCGAACAGGCCCGCGCCCTGCAGGCGCGGGTCGAAGCGCTGGAAATCAAGGTCAGCTTCAGCGAGGATTTGCTGGAAACGCTGAACCTGGCGCTCTACCGCCAGCAGCAGACCATCGACGCACTGGTGCAGGAGTTGCGCCAATTGCGCCAGCAATTGCCGGAAGCCGGCAGCGCCGGGCCGCGCAATCTGCGCGATGAACTTCCACCTCATTATTGATAGCTGTTACCGCTGATATATATTGAATATCAGAAACAAATCACTTTGAATTCAATGAATATTTTGCGATAATAGCTATGAAAATTATTAGCGCGACAAGCGACTTCCGCGCACGGTATGGCGTTTCGTCATCGGAGCGTGGGCGGCTCTGCTGCTACTGATCGGGGTGTATTGGGGGCAGCTCTACCTCTCCCACCAGCACGCGATAGCCGATGCACAACAGCAGGCTCGCCTGCGGGCCAGCCAAACGGCGCAGGCACTGGCCTACCAGTCCGAAAGCATGTTTCGCAAGCTCAACTTCATCGTCCAGCACCTGGGCGAGCACTGGCGCAGCCGCGATGCAGCAGAGCTGCGCCATGTCATGACCATCGCTCTGGAGAGTTTGCCCCAGGGGGCCATCCTGGAGGTGCTGATTGCCGATGCCCGTGGTCGGGTGGTGTTCTCCAGCCAGCAGCCACCAGGGCAAGCGCCGCAATCCCGGGCACTACCTCACGCGCAGCCATCACCTGATGCAAGCGATGGGCCAAAGCGTGCCCAGGGAGCGGGATTTCCTGCGCTTTCCCGATCAGCAATCGGGCAGCTACGAAGCCCATGCTGCCGTCGATGGCATCACGCGCTACTACGCCTGGCAGCGCATTCCCGGCTTTCCGCTGGTGCTCAGCCTCGGCCTGGGCCGCGACAAGGTCATGGCACCGCTGCAGCGCCATTTGCGCTTGAGCCATATCCAGAATACCGTGGCCACCGTTTTGCTGCTGCTGGTGGCCTGGCAAATGACGCGCCTGGCGCTGGAGCGGATCCAGCAGCGCCATCGCCTGGAAGTGCAGCACCTGCGCCTGGTCACCCTGATGGACCTGTTCCAGGACGGCGTGCTGCTGGAAGATGCCAGCGGCCATGTGGTGATGGCCAACACCGGACTGTGCCAGCTGCTGAACCTGAGCGCATCGCCTGCGCAATTGCAAGGCATCCACCACAGCCGTCTGCTGCAATGCCTCAGCCCGCAGCGGGCCGCCTGGCTGACCCTGCCCCAACAACAGCAGCGCCAGAGCCTGGAAGTGACCGACGACGCCCTGGGCCGCCACCTGTGGCTGCGCTGGCTGCCGCTCGTCCGGGCAGGGGAGCCACTGGGCCAGATCTGGCTGCTGAACGACATGACGGAACGCAAGCTCAAGGAGCAGGAACTGGCCACCCTGGCCAGCACCGATGTGCTGACCGGCCTGCCCAATCGCCGCAGCTTTTTGTCCATGCTGGAGCAGCATCTGGCCGCCTCGGCCACGATGGCGGGCAGCGGCGCCGTGCTGGCGCTGGATGTGGACCACTTCAAGCAGGTCAATGACCGCTGGGGTCATCCGACGGGGGATCTGGTGCTCCAACACGTGACCCGGTTGATCCGCCAAAGCCTGCGGGCCAGCGACTATCCGGGCCGCCTGGGCGGGGAGGAATTCGCCGTGCTGGTGCGCCATGCCTCCGTGCAGGAGGCCATGCACCTGGCCGAGCGCATCCGCCAGACGATTGCCGATACCCCGACGCCCGTGGCCCCGAACGTAGCGCAAGTGCCAGAGGGGCATATCCCGGTCACCATCAGCATCGGCGTGGTCAGCCTGGCCGGAAAAGACAGCCGTACGGCCCTGGCGCAGGCCGACAAGGCGCTGTATGAAGCCAAGGCCACGGGGCGCAATCGGGTGTGTCTGTTTCCATGAACCGGTGGGCGCGAGCCTGAACTGCGCTGCCCGCACCGGCCCGGGGGCGCTGCTTACCCGGCGGCGCCTTCCGCCTGGGGCCAATCGCGGATATAGGCCTTGAGCAGCTGGTTCTCGAAATTCTGTTCCTCCACGACGGCCTTGGCCACGTCGTAGAAGCTGACCACCCCCATGAGCATGTGGCCGTCCATCACCGGCATGTAGCGGGCGTGGCGCTCCAGCATCATGCGGCGCACTTCGTCCATGTCGGTATCCATGTTGCACAGCAGGGGCTGCGCCTCCATGGATTCGCGCACGGTCACCTGGGCCACGTTGCCGTTGTGCCTGACCACGTCCTTGATGACTTCGCGGAAGGTGAGCATTCCCACCACGGCACCGCCCTCGACCACCACCAGGGAACCCATGTCCTTCTCGGCCATGGTGGTCATGGCCTGGGCCAGACTATCCTCCGGTTTGACCACATACAGCGTGCCGCCTTTGACGCGCAAGATATCGCTAACTTTCATGATGACGCCATCCCCTAAAAATTTTTGCTATAAAAAACAGTAACAGGTTTGAAATAATAGCCCAATCCTTTTCCCCAACAGGAATGACGTTTTGACGTCCATACCTGTTGGCAACGTCTAAATAGACAAAGACAGCATGTATTTCGACATCCCCTCTCCCGGCGCTTCATCCTCTTGCGCACCAACCGCACGTATCTACGTCGATCACGGCGCAGCCCCCTGGCAAGCCCAGCGGCCCACCCTGGTGTGTATCCACGGCGTCCTGTGCGATCACAGCGTCTGGCAGCCCATGGCCGCCGGCATGGACGCCCTGGGCTGGAACATGGCCGCCATCGACCTGCCCGGCCATGGCCTGAGCAGCGGCCCGGCCCCGCGCAGCGTGCAAGAGGCGGCAGCCTGGCTGCCCCCGCTGCTCGATGCCATGGGCCTGGCACAGGCGGCCCTGATGGGCCACAGCTGGGGCAGCCTGATCGCCCTGGAAGCAGCCGCGCAACTGGGCCAACGCATCGGCCATTTGGCGCTGGTCGGCACGGCCAGCCCGATGGCCGTGGCCCCGGCGCTGCTGGCGCTGGCGCAAAACGACCCGCCGCAGGCGATGGCCCTGATCGACAAATACAGCCGCAGCCGTGCCACTCCGGCAGCGTTCGATGGGCAGGCGCTCAGTCAAAAAATTTTCGCCGGCAACCCCGGCACCAATTTGCTGGCCAGCGGGCTACAGGCCTGCCACGCCTACCAGGAGGCCCTGGCGGCCATGCGGCAAGTGACGGCGGACACGCTGTTCATCGTCGGCGCCGACGACCGCATGACCCCGGCCAGCGCCGCACAGCCCCTGATCGCCGCAGCCCAGGGCCGCACCACCACCGCCAGCCGCCCCGGTACCATCGTCGCCCACCTGACCAGCGGACACCTGCCCATGGTCGACGCCCCCGGCCCTATGCTGCAGGCGCTGGGCCAGTTGCTGCGTCGGGATTCGGACCCGAACCCTGGTCGGCAGCAGACGGATTAAGCCCTGGCGGCAGCACCTGGGCCAGCGTGCGCCGGCCCCAGCCGCTGCGCTCCCACAGTGCGGCGCTGGCGCTTTCCTGGCGCAGCAGCAGGCCCTCCAGCAAGGGGGCCAGCGCGGTGGTTTCGGGGTCAGCCAGCAGCACGTAACGCGGCTCGCCTTCTGCCAGATACGAAGTCGCCGCCTCGGGCGTGGCCCCGACCCAGCGCAGAGCGGTCAGCGCCGTCAGCGCCGGTTCAATCTGCAGGCGATCGACATGCAGCTGCCGGGCCAGAGCACTCCCGGCCAGCCCCCGCTCACTGTCGTTGCGCAGCGGCGCCAATGCCGCCAGCACTTCCAGCGCCAGGGAAAAATCGCTCCCTGGGCCGTCCAGCGCCCGGCTGGCCCCCGAGCGCAGGCTGGGCCAGTACGCGGCGATGATCGCCCCCAGCAGGAAAATCACCCAGCAGATGTAAATCCACAGCAGCAAAATCGGCAGCGTGGCAAAGGTGCCGTAAATGGCCGAATACGTCGGCACCGTGGCCAGGTACAACCCCAGCAGCTTGCGGGCCAGCGCCAGGCCCAGCGAGACGAAAATCCCCCCCGCCCAGGCATGGCGCCAGCGCACCGGGGTATTGGGCACGAAGTGGTAGAGCGCGGCCATGGCGGCAGCCATCAGCACCAGCTCCAGCGAGCTGAATCCCCACTGCACGGCCTGTGGTAGCGCCTGCACCAGCCCGCGCGAGGCCGAAACGACGTAGGACGTGGTGGCCACGCTCATCCCCAGCAACAGCGGCCCCAGGGTCAGCACGCCCCAGTAGATCAGCAGCCGCTGGCCCAGCGGGCGCAGGCGCTGCACGCGCCAGATGCGGTTGAGGGTTTTGTCCATGGTCAGCGTCAGTTGCACCACGGTGACCACCAGGAAACCCAGGCCGACGGCCCCCAGCTGGCTGGCCTTGCTGGCAAATTGCAGGATGTAGCCCATGAGCTGCTCGGCAATCGCCTCGGGGATCAGGCTTTGCACCAGCCAGCTTTGCACGTTCTCCTGCAGGCGACCAAAACTGGGAAAGGCGGTGAACACCGACAGCAGCACGGTAAAGAACGGCACGATGGCCAGCAGCGTGGTGTAGGTCAGGCTGCTGGCCGTCAGGCCCAATTGATCATTGGCAAAGCGCTGGCGCAGCGTGCGCAGGGTGTTGTGCCAGGAAAAGACCGGGGCGCCGGCAGCGGCAGCAGAGGCAGTAGGCGCCGTAGGCAATGCGGCGCGACGGAAGAAAGAGGAAAGCATAGGCTCTATGATGCCACCCCCATGGCTACCGCACCCTCCATGACCTCCCCTGCCTCCGTCCCGCCCCTGCCCGGCCATGTCCGCCTGACCCAGACCGCCGCCGTCGCCAGCCTGCTGGCCCTGATCGCGCTGTGCATCGCCTGGGAGCTGTGGCTGGCACCGCTGCGCCCGGGCGGCTCGCTGCTGGCGCTCAAGGCCCTGCCGCTGGTGCTGCCGCTGGCCGGGCTGCTCAAGCGGCGCATGTATACCTACCGGTGGCTGAGCCTGATGATCTGGCTCTATTGCACCGAAGGGCTGGTGCGGGCCACCAGCGACACCGCCCCCAGCCGCTACTACGCCTGGGCCGAGGTGCTGCTGTGCCTGCTGCTGTTCACCGCCTGCACCCTGCATATTCGTCTGCGCCTGAAAGCGGCCAAAGCGGCTGCTGAAACTGCGCCCACTGCTCACTGATTGATGATTTGGACTGCCCCATGACCACCGCACTCCTCGATGCCCTGCGCAGCGCCGTAGGCCCCGCCCATGTTCTGACCGACGGCGACCTGACCGCCTACGAGCGCGACTGGCGCGGCCGGATGCAGGGCAAGGCCCTGGCCGTAGTGCGCCCGGCCAGCACCCAGGAAGTGGCCGCCGTGGTCAAGGCCTGCGCCGCCGCAGGCACCGCCATCATCCCGCAAGGGGGCAATACCGGCCTGTCCGTCGGCTCCACACCGGACGCCAGCGGCACCCAGGTGGTGCTGAACCTGACGCGGATGCAGGCCATCCGCGCCGTCGATGCCGACAACCTGACCATCACGGTCGAGGCCGGCTGCATCCTGCAGAACCTGCAACAGGCAGCGCAGCAGGCGGGCTTTCTGTTCCCGCTGTCGCTGGCCGCAGAAGGCTCCTGCACCATCGGCGGCAACCTGGGGGCCAACGCGGGCGGCACCCAGGTGGTGCGCTACGGCAATACGCGCGAGCTGTGCCTGGGGCTGGAAGTGGTCACGCCCCAGGGCGACATCTGGGACGGCCTGACCGGCCTGCGCAAGGACAACACCGGCTACGACCTGCGCAACCTGCTCATCGGCAGCGAAGGCACGCTGGGCATCATCACTGCCGCGACGATGAAGCTCTTTCCCCAGCCCGTCGCCCGTCTGACCGCCTTTGCCGCCGTGCCCGACATGGCCGCCGCCGTGCGCCTGCTGGGGCTGGCGCACCGGCATTTGTCGGCAGGGCTGACCGGGTTCGAGGTGATGGGGCAGTTCGCCCTGTCCCTGGTCGTGAAGCACATGCCGCAGTTGCGCGTGCCCTTTGCCGGGATGGACGGTGCCCCCTACTGCGTGCTGCTGGAAAACAGCGACAGCGAATCCGAAGAGCACGCCCGCCAGCGCTTTGAAAGCCTGCTGGAGCTGGCCTTCGAGGACGGCTGCGTGCTCGACGCCGTGGTGGCCGAGAACCTCACCCAGGCGCACGACCTGTGGCACGTGCGCGAAAGCATCCCCCTGGCGCAGGCGCAGGAGGGGCTGAACATCAAGCACGACATTTCCCTGCCCACGTCACGCATCCCCGCCTTCGTGGAGCACACCGATGCGCTGCTGCAACGCGAGATTGCCGGGGTGCGCCTCGTCAATTTCGGCCACCTGGGCGACGGCAACCTGCACTACAACGTTCAGGCCCCCGAGAATGCCGATGGCAAGGCCTTCCTGCGCGAGCAGGAACCGCGCGTCAATGCCCTGGTGTACGACGCCGTGGCGCAGTTCGGCGGCTCGTTCTCCGCCGAGCACGGCGTGGGGCAGTTGAAAACCGAACAGCTCGAACGCTACGAACCGCCGGTGGCGCTGGCCATGATGCGGGCCATCAAGCAGGCACTCGACCCGCAGAACATCATGAATCCCGGCTGCGTGCTGGCCAAGGACCAGGGAGCTGGCGCA
>CABIIJ010000041.1 GCA_902175065.1 uncultured Comamonas sp.
ACCACACCGCCAAGATCGACCTGTTCCAGACCCTGAACACCACTGAAATCGGCATGGAACTGACCGACAGCATGGCGATGTTCCCGGCTTCCAGCGTCAGCGGCTTCTACCTGGCGCACCCCCAGGCCACCTACTTCAGCGTCGGCACCATCGGCGACGACCAGGTGCAGGACATGGCCCAGCGCCGGGGTATGGACCTGGAGGAACTGCGCCGCAGGCTGGCACCCAGCCTGGGCTGATAGCCCTCGCACCGCACCCCAAGGCCACGCCATGCGTGGCCTTTTTTATTCCTGTTTTTCTATTCACGACAAACCGTGCCAACCGCCATCCCTCGTTACTTTTTTACCTAAGCGATTGAAATTCATAGGGTAAAAATCAGGTTTTCATTCAATAATCCATTCATTTTTCTATTCACCATTCTATTCACCCAACCGCCCATGACCCCAACCGCCCCCGATCGGGCAGACGCTATCCTTTCAACCCTGCGGCAGCAGGGCGCCCCCATGCGCAGCGTGCAGTTGCAGCAGGCCGTGGGCATCAGCCAGCCCACGGCATCCCGCGCCTTGGCGGTACTGGTGCAAAACGGGGCCGTGGTCAAGCTTGGGCAAGGGCGCAACCAGCACTACGGCCTCCCGCGCCTTGTGCCCGGCGTCGGGCAGCGCATCCCCATCACGGCGATGGACACTGCCGGGCGCATCCACCCCTGCGGCAGCCTGCAAGCCCTGCAGGGCGGCGGGTATTGGGTGGAAGGCGCCGACCTGCAGGCCATGCTCGGCGGCGGGCCGTATTTCGACGGCCTGCCCTGGCTGCTGCAGGACATGCGCCCCCAGGGCTTTTTGGGGCGCCGCTTTGCCAGGCAGCACCTGGAGCAGACGCTCAACAGCGATCCGCGCCAGTGGAGCGATGACGATGTGCTGCTGGCCCTCACCCGGTTTGGCGATGACCTGCCCGGCCACCTCATCGTGGGCGAGGCGGCCTTGCAGCGCCACTTGCAACGCACCGTCCATCCCGTGGCGCAGCCGGACGACTACCCTGCCCTGGCACAGGCCGCCATGGCAGGCGCCGTGCCCGGCTCCAGCGCGGGCGGCGAGCAGCCCAAGTTCTGCTGCCTGGACGGCCTGGGCCGCAGTTGGATCGTGAAATTCTCCCCCGCCGACGACAACCCCGTGGCCGACCGCATTCGCACACTATTGCGCTGCGAACACCTGGCGCTGCAAACCCTGCACGCCGCAGGCCAATCTGTTGCACAAACCCAATTGCACGAGCAGGCAGGCCGCGTCTTCCTGGCGGCGCAGCGCTTTGACCGCACCGCGCCCCAGCGGCCAGGGCAGCCGCCAGGGCGCATCGGCATGGTGTCGCTGCAATCCTTCAACGCCGAGTTCGCCGGCACGGCCGATCAATGGGCCAAGACCGCCGAACGCCTGCACAGCCTCGGTCTGCTGAACAGCGCAGATGCACACCGCCTCAAGCTATGGGACGCATTCGGGCAATGCATTGCCAACACCGATCGCCACTACGGCAACATCTCCCTGCTGTGGAACGGCCAGCGCTGGGTGCTGGCCCCGTGCTACGACATGCTGCCCATGCGCTTCATGCCGCTGCAAGGCGAAGTGCCCGCATGGCAATGGAACATGGACGCAGTGCAGCCCTCGGCAGCGGTACTGCCCGTGTGGGCCGAAGCCCAGGCGCTGGCACGGCAGTTCTGGGCGCAGGTTGAAACCATGGTGCAGCAAAGCTGGCACGGCCCTGCGGCACTCATTTAATCGCAGCACTTACCGCATAACATACAATGATTACAGATATTTTTATATCTGAAATCATTTATCTATCAGCGGTAACAGCTCACTTTTTTAATTATCTTCCGTAGCAGACACCTCGTTCACCAGGCCGAAGTGCGCCAGCACGGGCAGCAGCTCGGGGGCTTTTTCCGATTCCTGGTACAGGTAGCTCAGTGCTTCTTCCAGCGCTGAAATGCCGAAAATATCCTTCAATTTTATTATTTGGACGATGGCTTTGTCTTGCTGATGATTCAAGGCAAGAATATAGGCAAATTTAACCAAAGAGAATTTTCTTGGGTAGCGCGTAATGAACTGCTCTACCCATTCCAAACGGGCTGGAGAATAACTCTCCTTCAATGGCAAACGCATAAAATAAATAAACGCCTGCACGTTGCTCAACAGCACTGTCTGGCTTGCAGCCTGCTGCGCCTCGGGGACAAACTCCGTTTCTATTCTACGATTGGCCAGTCGGTAATCATCCTCGATGATGGAATAGTTTTTCCAGAAAACTACCGTCCCCGCCAGCCCAGCCACTGCAATGATGGCCACCAGAAATTTGGGAACCGGTATTTCAAACGCCCCGCTGCTGTGCTGCCCCTCGATCACGCCAATCAGCAAGCCTGCTGGCAGCAGCAAGAATAAATAAGCATGGGGGTATTCCAACATGCTGTGGGTCAAAAAGAACAGCAGCCCGACCCAGGCAAAAAGGCTTTCCACCGTATTTTTCTGGAAAAAGCGCTTGCCCAGCCATACCGTAAACAGCACCACAATCAGCCCACCCAGCCACGGCCCATTCCAGAGCAGCATATCCAGAATAATGTTGTGGGAATAATGGTAAAAAATCGCTGGCGGCGCCTCATCGGCAAACAGATAGTGCGCGGATTCAATCTGCCCCCAGCCAAAACCATGCCATGGCCCATGGGCAATAAAATAAAGCGCCTGTTTGTACATATCCCACCGATGCGCTTGCTGGGCACGCTCCAGCACGGAGCTAACAGGCGTATCCAGAAAACTCCCTAATACCGGCAGCATCAGCACAAACCCGACATACACCACCACCAGCAACGACACATGGCGGAAGGTGGTACGCAGCGGCATCCGCTGGCTTTGCCAGAACCAGAAAAACGGCAAGATGGCCGCCACCACCCAGGGAGTACGGGATTGGGTCAATGCCAAGCCAAAAATCAGCAGCAATGCCAGTACCAAGGCGAAGTAGTTCCTGATCTTGTTCTTTTCAAACAGATAAAACATCCCAGCCAGGCCAAATCCGAAAAGGGTGGCTAAAGCATTTGGCTGCCCTAAATTGGCATAAGGGCGCCCGTGTTCAAGCGGCGTAAAAAAGGCGATATCAGCCCCCTCAGAAATTTTGAGCCATTGCAGCATGGCAATGATCAAAGACAACAAACCACCAACAACAAACACCCATCCTATCCATTGCTGAAAGTCAACTTTATTCTTATTATTCTCAATATTTTCTCCAACAAAAACACTCACACCAAACAATAGAATATATACTGTACTATGCAGCATGTCGCCAGAATAAGGCATCCAACCTTGTGCATATTGCCAAACGGGGAATGCAGCAAGAAGTATTATTAAAATACCACTTCTTGTCATGCGATTAACATCATTTTTTATCAAAATAATCAATAATAAAAACAAGGCAATTGCCGCAATAAACTCCTGATAGGAAGTCTGCCAAGGAGGAAAATGGACTGGCAGAACCCATCCAATTATCAACAAAAAAGAAGAGAGCAAATAAATTATTTTCATAAAATAATAAAAGCGCCTCAAGGCGCTTTTATTTAAAAATTGTTTTTTATTATTGGAACTTGCAAGACCCGCTACCAAGGTCACATTCCACATCTTTCTTCAGATCAGTAGCGCCTTTAGCTTGGCTAATAAAGCCTACGGAGCCGCCAGCATTATATGCTGCCGAGGTAACAGCTGTTGCTGCGGGGCCAGAGGCACATGCACTTGCCACGAAAGCGCTAGCATTTTCACCATCGGCCATGGTGGCGACAGCTGCTCCCATATAAGCTTTTGCTTCCGCCAAGCAAGCGCCATTCGCCGATTTTTGCGTGTAGTTACGATATTGCGGCAAAGCCACAGCCGCCAAAATACCAATAATCGCCACCACGATCATCAGTTCGATCAAGGTGAAGCCCTTTTGGGCAGAACGCAGGGTGCGCTTCATAGCAAACTCCTTAAAGAGGGGTGAAAAAATCAAACACCCATCTTTAAGCAAATGCTGTGCCAACTTTGTTTTCTCTCTGGCATCCAGGCATTGCGGCGGAGAAAACGGCCCGGCAATGACACAAACCCACACCCGCAGGTGACGCCTTGCGGCGCAAGTGACGTTTTTTGTCAGTCGCCTGCGGGGCCTCTGGCTGCCGTATTCATGGGTCTGGCCCGCTGGCACGATGTTCGGTTGCAGCTATTCACGCCATTCGAATTGCTCTGCGCCATTCTTTCGCTTCATCATCACGGCATCGTGTGTTGCCTTGCAGATCCACTCCTGCCGCGATTGCTCCAGTTCTGCATCGTCTGCAATCAAAGCATCGGGGGTGAGTACGGCAGCCAGGGCGCAGCAGGGTGCCCGGGCTGATTCGTATTGAATCCACTGAATGGCTGCATTGGCGGCAGCTTCCGCCAATTTGTGGGTTGCGCTGTAGTCGGATGGGTGTTTCCACAAATGGGCGAATTCCACCCAAGGCGGCTCCATCAGGTTGATGGCACGCCCGCTTACCGACGCTTGGTAGAACGTGTGCTCGGTGACGACAGCGCCATCTTTGGCCAAGCCTGCGCTGTCGGCAATAAATCGCATCCGCCAGTATGCAATTTCAGAACATGCCCCTTCCAAGGTGGATGCCCCGTACCACAGGCCGCTTTGCTGACCAGGCCGAAAACGTGAGCTGTGCTGTGGAAAGTAGCGAAAAGGGCTTAACAGCAAATAGTGCTTGTGAACCGTGCTGGGCGCAGTAGGTGGCTTGCTGGCTTCCAGCAGCCGTTCCAGCAAATCCTGTTCTTCCAGCGTATCCACCAGCTTCATGGATGCGGCAATGTATTGCGTCTCGACCCCACGCCACGCGCCTTTCATGCCGAGATTCACGCAGTGCGCCGTTGGCCAATCAGGGTTCCAGGTTTGCGCCCTCATGTTGCAGCACGCATACCGTCCAGGTACGCCAGGGTGCGCACCAGGCCATCCGCCTTGCGGATAAGCTGGCTGGGATAGCCCACCAGGGCCTTGTTGTAACTGCCCATCCAGCTTTTGCGCTTGCCATCATCGCCGCCAATCAATGGGTCCAGCGATCGAAACAGGCGCACCAGCATCAAGGCCAGCTCTCCCTCCTTGGAGTCTGGCTTGATCGGGCGGCTGTTGTTCTTCAGGCGTGAGACTGTTGGCTCGCTTACCCCGATCACGGCCGCCAGTTCAGCGTTGCTCAGCCCAAGCTGCTCTGCGGCACGCAGTGTCGCTTTTGTCAGAACCATGGATGGGTCTGGTGTGGTGCGCGGGGTTGCGAGCATGTTGTCCTCCTGCCGGTGGCGTTCCCGGAACATTCATCTTGTGGCTGTTGATGGTACTTGGAAAAGGGCATCAATACATTCTTTTGAAACGATATTGAACTATTCTTTCATATTAATGTTGTGGCGTTGCCTTTCTCCATATCCCCCATCGGGGCATACAGGCGACGGCAAGGCAGGCCCAAGCGCAGATGCAGGCCGAAGCGGCAGGCGACGAGATACAAGCCTGTTTTGCAGGGGGCTTGCCTAGAACGCCAGCTCGTACCCCACGGTCAGCGGCGCAAGTGATGTTTTCTGTCAGCCGTTTGAAGGCCAAGGGGCCGCTATAAAAACGCCCGTCGTTGTCGCCTGAGCGCATCGCGGTCGATGCTTGCCGCCAGCAACTCCATGTCTGCCGGGCTGACGCCAAGCGCCGAGAAATGCCTGGCCCATTGATCGACGATGGCCGCCACCTGCTGCACCAGTGCGATGGCGCGGGGCCTGCGGATGCCGTATTCGTTGGTCTGCGTGAGCGCGTTCTCAAGACTGGATTGCGCCCCCATGGCACCGACGACCAGTGCCTGGTAACCGAGGTTTTGCAGGCTGGGCACGACGTCATAAGCGGGGCTGAGATCGTAGTAGCCATCCGCCAGGTTCATGCAGAGGCTGTGGTTGCGCTCGTGGTCGTCGGTGTTGTCCATGAGGATGTTGAAGACCATGCGCTTGAACAATTCTTCGCGCATGACGGCCTGCCTGTCCGGGTGGCCCAGGCGCAACAGGATGGTGGCCAGGTTGCCGTAGCTTTGCTCCAGCCCTGCAGCACGCAAGGCGGTGTTGGCAGACTGGCAATGGACACGATAGCCGTCGCTGCGGTCGAACCGCTCAATGGTGAGGGCATGGCGCCGCTTGCCGTAGCGTTCTGGCAGCGGCAGCACCGCCGTGCTGGCGACGTGCAGGCCGGCTTGGGTCGCCAGCGTCATCGTGGCGTGTTCGATGAGAGGGGTGTCCACAGGGTCGTCGACCTCGCTGAATTTAATGACGCAGGGGCCGTTCTCCGTTTGCAGCAGTGCTTTGGGCCGTGCGCCGCCAAGGGTGACGCCAGGCTGGAGAAGGCGCTGCATCTCCATAGTGATCGGGGCTTGCGTCTGGACGTCTTCCACCGCTGCCGCAAGCTGGGCCAGATCAGCCAAATGCGGATAGGGGCCAAGGCGGCGGGGAATGTACTGCTCTGCCGAGGTGGAAATGCCCAGGGCGCCAAAACGGTCGTCCCCCGCGAAAAGCAACATTTCCAGAATGGACAGGCGCTCAGGCCGGTCGATGTGGCGGATGATGCGTTCGCCCCAACGATCGGGACGGGCATCGTCGATCGCACCAGGGGCTGTGTTTTTTTCGCCAGTGCTGAAAATTTGCCCCTGAATGATGGGCAGGTCTTCGCTCAGGGGAAAGTTCCACCATTGCGGCGTGTAAACGAAGGTGGCGCAATCACTAACAAGTGAGGAGAGACTGACTTCACCCACCAGGGTGGGGACCGCCGGGTTGACCATGGCCCACACATAGAGCCGGTCTTGCGGCACATAAGTGCGCGGCAACACGGCATGGCTTGCAAATGCGGTCATGTCTTATTTTTTTTCAGTGCCTGGCTTGCCCAGGAGTGCAGCCAGGCCCGCAGCGGCAGGCGAAATGGTGCGTGCCTGGTTTGCTGGCGGGGTGGATATGGATGCCTGTGACGTGCCGAATGCGGCAGAGGCGAGCGGGGCAGGCTTGGCGGTATGCACCGGCTTGCCCGCCGGGTTGCGCTTGAACCGCACCTTGGCGACTTCTTTTTCCAAGGCCGCATGGTCGTTCTGCGGCGCAATCAGGTCGGCCAGCCGATGGGCCGGACTGATCAGCCACATGCACATTACGTATGAGGCCATGGCAACGGCCGGGTCGCCACGCTCGATACGTGCCATGGTGGGTTGGGATACGCCCAACTTTTTGGCCCACTGCGCCTGTGACTCACCGCGCCGTTTGCGGGCGATGACAATGTTCTGCGCAAGCTGCTCAATCTGCTGGAGCACGGCTTGCGGGTAGTCTGTTGGTGATGTATTTTGGCGCGGCATCCATTGATATTATTATTTTTGCCAAAGAATGCAAATCTATGAATTATTTATAACGCATTAGCACCTCCAGAGGCCCCAGGCCGGGGCCAGAGGTGCGATGCGCTAGAACGCCAGGTCGTACCCCACGGTCAGCGGAGCGTGGTCGGAGAATTTTTCGCCCTTGTAGATGCTGCTGCTGCGGGCCAGCGTGGCCAGGGCCGGGGTGGCTAGGTGGTAATCGATGCGCCAGCCCACGTTGTTGGCATAGGCCTGGCCCCGGTTGCTCCACCAGGTGTAGCCGGCGTCGGTGGCGTCCGGCTCCAGGCGGCGGTAGACGTCGTGCAGGCCGCCGCTGGCGGGGTCGTCGGCCAGCAGCATGTCCATCCAGGCGCGTTCTTCGGGGGTGAAGCCGCTGTTTTTCTGGTTGCTGCGCCAGTTCTTGATGTCCTGGTTGGTGTGGGCAATGTTGATGTCGCCGCACAGGATGAAGTCCCGCTCCTGTTTCATCTGCATCAGGTGGCGGTGCATGTCCGCCAGGAACCGGAACTTGGCGCTTTGCCGCTCTTCGCCCGAAGATCCGCTGGGAAAGTAGCTGCTGATGATGGAGAGCTTGCGCTGCGGTGTGTCGAAGCGGGCCTCGATGTAGCGGCCCTCGGCATCGAATTCGGCATTGCCGAAGCCGACGATGACGTCGCTGGGCGCATGGCGGCTGTAGATGCCGACGCCGGAGTAGCCCTTTTTCTCGGCGCAGTGGAACCACCCGGGCAGGTCGGCCAGGGTCTCGAAGCGCCCGGCGATATCCGGCTGCTGGGCCTTCAGTTCCTGCACGCAAATACAATCCGGGCTGATCGAAGCCAGCCAGGGTTCCAGCCCCTTGGTGGTGGCGGAACGGATGCCGTTGAGGTTCAGGCTGGTAAGTTGAAACAGAGAAGTCTTCATGTCCAATAAAGAAATAGCGCAGCAGGCCGAGGCCGCTTTGGCGCAAGAGTTTGTCGTATTTGCCGTTGAGGCCGGAGTGCTGCGCTTTGGCGAGTTCAAAACCAAGGCGGGGCGGATGAGCCCGTATTTTTTTAACGCAGGCTTGTTTGACGATGGTGCCAAGCTGGCACGCCTGGCGCAATTTTATGCACAGGCGATTGTTGCCAGCGGCATCGAATTCGACATGGTGTTCGGCCCCGCGTACAAAGGCATTCCGCTGGCCGCCACGGTGGCAGTGGAACTGGCCCGGATGGGCAGGAACGTGCCCTTTGCCTACAACCGCAAAGAGGCCAAGGACCATGGCGAAGGCGGCACACTGGTGGGGGCACCGCTCAAGGGGCGGGTGCTCATCATCGACGATGTGATGAGCGCAGGCACCGCCGCCCGCGAATCCATCGCCCTGATCGAAGCCGCAGGCGCCACGCCGCACGCTGTGGCGATTGCCCTGGACCGCCAGGAAATGGCCACGGAAAACGGCCAGGACGTGCCCCACAGCGCCGTGCAGTACGTGCGCCGGCAGTTGGGCTTGCAAGTGTGTGCAATTGCTACACTGGCGGACTTGCTGGCCTATCTGGCCGCCCAGGCCGATGGCGGCGCAGCGATGGCCGAGCATTACCAAAGGGTGGCAGCCTACCGCCAGCGCTACGGGGTGCAGCAATAGAAATAAATCAAGGTGCGGGAGGGGGCAAACCCATGCGTTATCACTTCGCGGTCGGTTGTTTGGCAATGACGGTGCTGGGCGGAACCGCCGCGCAGAGTGTTGGCGTTTACTCCTGCACTGACGACCACGGTCGTCGCCTGATTTCCGACCGCCCCATCCCCGAGTGCCTGGACCGCGAACAGCGCGTACTGGGCCCCAGCGGGGTCGAACGCACACCACGGGCACCCGTCCCCACCCAGGCAGAGCTGGAACGGGCCGCCCAGGAAAAGCAACGCCGGCTGCAGGAACAGGAGCGCATTCTGGAGCAGCACCGCCTCGACCAAGTCCTGCTCCAGCGCTACCCGGACAGTGCCGCGCATGAGACCGCTCGCGTGCAGCAGATACAGCAGTTTGACGAGTTGCAGATGCTGGCCCGCGCTCGCCTGCTGGGCCTGGAACAAGCCTACGTTCAGGCGCAGAAAGACCAGGCAGCGCTGGGCAGTGCCGCCACCCCCGCGACCAGAAAGGCCGTGCAGACCGCCCACGCCGCGATGCAGGCGCAAAAGCGCTCGATCGAGGCCAATGAACTCAATCGCCAGCGCATCATGCTGCGCTTTGACGACGAGGCGCGACGGCTGGAGAAACTCTGGGCGGGCACCCAACCCTGACCCGACCCCGCTGCTGCCTATTGCAAGGCGCAGGCGTCACGCTGGCGCAGCTCCGCCCAAGGACGGCCTTCCAGACCCGGATTGGTGCTGCCGGGCCAGTCCGGCTGCGCCAGCAACGCTCCATACCCCACGGCACGCATCGCCGTCTCGGCCAATAGGGCATTGGTGTGCTCTTGCGCCCCGGCTGGCCCATCCGCCTTTGGCTGTTGGGCAAAACCGGGCAGGACCTGCGGGTGCTGCACCCGCAAGGCCGTGTTCGCCCAGACGAGCATGGGAACTTCCAGGCTGCTCAGACCGGCGCCGTGGCGATAATCCTCCACGCAGGGCGGCAGCAGCACGCCATGATCGCTGGTATAGAGCAGCAAGGCGCTGCGGTCTTTGCTGGCCGTCGCCAGCAGTGCCATCCATTGCGCCAGCAAATCGCTGGTGTAGTGCACGCTGTTGTCGTAGGCATCGGCCATGGAGCGGTAACCCGGCGGCGTGCGCTCCTGCGGTAGCGGGTGGCTGCCATAGGTATGCAGAACGATCAGCTTGCGCGGTGCAGGATCGGCCAAAGCATCCCGCAGGCTGGCCGTCAACACCTCGTCAGGATCGCCATTGCCCACTTTCTGGTACACCGCGCTGGAACGGCGCAGGGCATAGCTGAAGAAATCTTCCTGGGCGCTGAAAAATCGCGAATTGGTGAAAGCAAAGGTTTTGTAGCCCGCGTGCTGGGCCAGGTCAATGAAGGATGGCGCCTGGCGGGCCGTGCTGTCCCGTGCCGACATGCCGGTCAGCATGAACGGCAGCGCAGCGGCGGTATTCCAGCCCTGGGCCAATACCGTCGTCGCGGCCGTGTCGGGCAGATTTGCCAGCGGCGCATTGGTATCGGCCCCCTGGTAGCCCAGCAGCGACCAGCGCTGTGCCGTGGCGCTTTCCCCCAGCACCACCACCACGGTATCGACCTGGGCGCGGGGATCTGCCTGCGCAACAGGCAGCAGCGGCGGCTGGAAAAGACCATTGGCAATCTCCTGCTGGCGCATGGTCGCACGCACCATATGCAAGGGATAAAGGCTTTTGGCCTTGCGCATGAACGTATTGGCGTTGAGCTGCTGCACCAGCGCATACACCAGCACCAGGCCCCAAAACAGCCCTGCCACTTGCCAGACCCTGCGCAGGAGCAAAGACGAGCCGCGCAACACAGGCAACGTGCGCCAAAGCGTATGGCCTGCCCATGTGCAGGCAAGCAGCCAGAAACCCACTGCCACCCAGGCCCGGCCGGGAATGGTGGGCAGAAATTCCGCCGTTTCTCCCGGGGTGGTGCGCAGCATGGTGGCGAGGAAGAACTCATCGGCCAACGCACCGAAAAAGCTGGCATGGACGATGTTCAAGCACCCCAGCAGCGCCAGCCCGCCGAATACGATGGGCTGCACCGGACGCAGCAGCAACAACGGTGAAAAACACAATGCAGCCAGCAGGAGGTGTGCCACCGAGGTGACTGACACCCCTGGCAACAGGCTGGGGATGAAAAAAAGCAGCCAGGCCACCAGCGCCAGCCAGGCCTTGACGCGCATCGAATTCATAAAATGATTCATTAATAAAATACGGCTCAAACGCTTATTCATAAAGCGCAGGCAGCTATCAATATCAGGAATCCTTGGCGTGCTCGGCCTGCAATTGCGCCACCTGCGCCAGAATGCGCCGCTGCACCTTGCGCACATAGCGCCCGCTGATCCGGGCGCTCATGGCGCGGATGGGGATCAGCAGCTTTTCCCCAATGCCGTCGACCAGCACGAATTCAGGCCGGCCACTGCGGCTTTCGGTGTACATGATTCCGGCAATGTTCACCTCGCCGAAGACGATGTGCAGGCGCACGCAATCGTCAAAGAAACGCGCCAGCGCCTGATGGTGCCTGGGCTGCAACGGCGTATCACGCGCCAGGGCTTCCAGCGTCCAGCCCTGGCCGTCAGGAGCGGTGATCTTTTCTGTGATCAGCCCCAGGCCGTGATCGGTGGCCACCAGGCCATACGGCGTTTCGACAGGAAACGTGAAACACCCGCTGCCATAGTGGGTCTTGCACAGTTGCAGGTACTGAATCAGTTCACGCCGAAACTGGCGGTAAATACCCTGGTGCAACTTGCGCTTCAACCACCCATGCTTGGCAAAGCCGCCATCGCTGGCAACGATGGCGGGCTGGATGATTTTTATGATTTGGTTTGCATGGAGCGGATGCTGATAAACATCCTTGATGGTTCCATTGCCGATTTTTTCCAGATTTTTAATTTCCAGCATTATTCTGCATCGAATGCTTGTTCGAGAATCTTGCACTGCAATACAGCCAGCAGAGCATGATGATGAAAAAATTATATTCTCTTGCATTCCACAGGGAGGCGTTCACCAGACTGTCCCCAATGAAGATGGCAATGAATCCCATGAACAACGGGCGGTATTCCCGGTTACACCACGCAGCCCATGCCAGGGTGGCCAACAGAGCCAGAAACCAGACAAGGCCAAAAATACCCATTTCCGTGAAAAAGAACAGGAATTGGTTGTGCGGTGTAGTGTCTCCAACATTGCACCATTCCGGTTCGGGCGCTTTCTCGCACCATTTCACTCCGTGGCTGCCCAGCCCCCAGCCGATGAGAGGGCGCTCTTGAATCAACTCAATGGACTTCATCCACATATACCAACGGGCACCGATACTGGTGAGTTCCGGAGTTTCTCCAGCATTGGCTTGCTGGAAAATCAAAATGGTTTCCTGCTTGGCTTCTTGATAGCGCGTTTGTATGCTCTTGGAGGTGTTGAATGCAGAAATCCCAACAATCAACACAAAAACAAGGCTGATCAGGGAAAGCTTTTTCGGCAAGCGGAATATGATGTAGGCGGATATGCCAAGGAACAATGTAAGATAGCCTGTTCTTCCACTTGAGAGATAGAGGGTGGAAGTTGCACTCAGGACGATGGCGGCAAGCAGTAATAAATTGGTCAGAAACTTTCTCTCCTTGCCGAGCAGATTGATGCAAAGCAAGGTGAAAAACGACATCATGATATTCTGGGTGATATAATTCCCGAATACGGTATGATCACCGCCCCAGCCTAAATTCTTGTTGCTTGACCAAGGCAGATTGAACCAGATGCTCAAATAGGTGGATGCCAGTATGAAAAGCATGCCGATAAAAAATCCTTGTATGCAGCGCTGCCGGATTTTCTCTTCCATGAGCAGTGGGAGCAATACGGCAGCCAGTCCTATCTTCAGGTATTTCTTGAAATTTTCCCCCAGCGCTCCGTTCCATGGCGACAGGCTGTAGGTGGAAGCCACTGCTATCAGGAGCAGAAGGGCGAGCAGAACGAATGCCAGAGGCTCTTTCCTGGTCTGCTGAATGGTGGATCTTAGCTTTGGCAACGCCAGAATGATCGCCAACGTATAACCAAGATTGTGCAAGGCAAGCGAGAACGGAAGCGTCAGATAGCTGAAAATCAGAAAAAATGCAGCCAGTGTATTTACATACTCCAAATAATTTTCTTTTGCAAAAGGTCTTGTTTTCATGAAAGTCATTGTTAATTTTATTAATTTGGATAAGGATGACGAACGGTGCAAAAGAATGCAGGCGCAGCTCGAAAGTATCAATTTTCCAGTGGAAAGATTCTCTGCGGTATGGTGGAATGATCTGGCGCCTGCTGCGCAGGAAGAATTATTTTCCAGTAGCAAAAATGCTTTGCAGTATTACAAGCCTTTGGCAAACGGAGAAAAGGGATGCTACGCCAGTCATATTCACGTATGGCGCAGGTTACTGGCCAGCGATGCCCAGGCCATGGTGGTGCTGGAAGATGATGTGCGGCTGCATGCCGATTTCTC
Organism: uncultured Comamonas sp.; assembly: GCA_902175065.1. Classification (GTDB taxonomy): domain Bacteria; phylum Pseudomonadota; class Gammaproteobacteria; order Burkholderiales; family Burkholderiaceae_C; genus Comamonas. The sequence continues at coordinate 13,485 of CABIIJ010000041.1, forward strand.
CGAAGTGATTCATGGCATTGCCCGGATCGAGCAGCCGTGGGACATGATCAAGCTGGTAGGCCGCAGCCGGGAGAAGGTGCAAATGCAGCGCCCTCTGGTGGCAGGCCATAGCTTGATTCGGTACGCGCGGGTGCCAAGCCTGACGGCCGCGTATGTTATCAGCCGGGCCGGGGCGGAAAAATTACTGCGCACCCGGGTGCCTTTTGGTCGGCCGGTGGATGTGGATTTGCGCTTCTGGTTTGAAAACGATTTGCATGTTTTCGGGGTGTTGCCAGCAGCAGTGTCCCTGGATGACACCAGCGAGACCAGCAGTATCTGGCAGCAGCGTTCCGGCCTGACGTTGCCACAGCGCTGGCGCAAGCTCTGCATGAAACTGCAACTGGCCTGGGGCAACGCCCGGGCGCGGCAGCCGCAATTGCCGCAGCTCTAGAGCGGCGCATCCAGCAGCGCTTGATAACGCAGCCCCATCTGCTCGCGGCCATAACGAGTCAGGGCTGTGCGGCGGGCCTGGGCGCCGAATTGAGCGGCTTGCTCTGGGTTGGTGAGGAGTTGCAGCAGTGCCTGGGCCAGCGCCGGGGCATCCTGGTGAGGAACGAGCAAGCCATCCACCTTGTGCTGAATGACTTCTTGCAGCCCCACGACATTGCTACCGATGCAGGCACAGCCTGCGGCCATGCCTTCCATCATCGACAGGCCCAACCCTTCCCAGTGCGCGGCGAGCACGCAGACTTGTACCCGCGCCAGACGCTCGGGCAGATTGCCGACGTTGCCTAGGAAATGCACCTGTTCTTGTAGCCCCAGTGTGTGCGCCAGGCGTTCGGCCTGTTTGCGCAACCGGGTGCTGCCGGCCCCGGCGAGGTACAGCGTTGGCTGCAATCCCTGTTCTTTGAGTAGTGCCAAAGCGCGGATCAGGGTGGCGTGGTCTTTTTGCCGGGCGAATCGGGCGGCCATCAAGATGGCGGGTTCGCGCTCTTGCCAGGTAGTGGGCAGCAAGCTGTCGGGGAATTTCTCCAGGGCGATGCCGTTGAGGATGGCGATGCAGCGTTCGGGCGGAAAACCGCGTTCGATCAGGGCCTGGCGCACACCTTCGGAGACGCCGATGCTGGCCTGTGTGGCGGGGGCCAGGGCCAGCGCCTGGCGCAGGCGCCTGGGCGTGTAGCGCTCGCGGCTGTTGTGTTCGACGTGGAAGATGCGCGGCACGCCTTCGGCCACGGCGGCCTGACGGCCCCAGATGTGGTCGCTGAAGCCGTGGGCAAAGACGGCATCGGGCCGCCAGTCGCGGATGATGCGCCGCAGCTCCCAGACCGTGAGGGCATGCAGCCAGTTGGAGACGACGCGCACGTCCAGCCCCTGGTCACGCAGCGCCTGCACGCGGGCGGCGCTGGTGTTGCGCTTGCGCCGCAGCACCAGCAGCACCTGCGTGCCGGGCGTGCGCCGGGCGGCCAGGCACAGGTCGATGGCGACCTGGGTCGCACCGGAAAAGCCGCCAGTGACAAAGTGCAGGATGCGCATGGAATTGAGGGGGAAAAGACGGCAAGAAAAAAGGGCTTGGCAGGGCCAGCCCTTTGGCGGTTTCAGCCGGGGCGGCTCAATGCCCGCCCTTGAACACTTCCCCCGCCTTGAGCTGGTACACGGTGCCGCAGTAGGGGCATTTGCCCTGGCCGTCGTGGCCGACATCGATGTAGACGCGGGGGTGGCTGTTCCACAGCTTCATGTCGGCCTTGGGGTGGGGGCAGTAGAAATCGCCAGCGGGGTTGAGGTCGTGGGCGGTGAGTTCTACGGCAGCGGGGGCGGTGACGGTCATGCGGGTGTCTCTTTCTGGAGGAATCAGGGCAAATCTGGCCGGAGGCGGTCAAGCGCCGGATTTTACGGCGCCTGGCGGTGTTTACTCCAGGCCGCGCAGGGTGGCCATGGCCTCATCGACGCGCTCGACGGCGTGGATGGTCAGGCCCGCGATGGCTTTTTTCGGCGCGTTCGCCTTGGGCACGATGGCGGTGGTGAAGCCGAGTTTGGCGGCTTCCTTCAGGCGCTCCTGACCGCGCGGGGCGGGGCGGATTTCGCCGGCCAGGCCGACTTCGCCAAAGGCGATGAAGCCGCGCGGCAGCGGTTTGCCGCGCAGGCTGCTGGTGATGGCCAGCATGACGGCCAGGTCCGCCGCCGGTTCGCTGATGCGCACGCCGCCGACGGCATTGACGAACACGTCCTGGTCGGCGCAGGCGACACCGGCATGGCGGCTTAAAACCGCCAGCAGCATGGCCAGGCGATCGCGCTCCAGCCCGACGGACAGGCGGCGCGGCGCAGGGCTGCCGCCGTCGACCAGCGCTTGGATCTCGACCAGCAGCGGGCGCGTGCCTTCCAGGGTGACGAGGACGCAGCTGCCGGGCACCGGCTCGCTGTGCTGACTGAGGAAGATCGCGCTGGGGTTGCTCACGCCCTTCAGGCCTTTTTCCGTCATGGCGAAGACGCCGATTTCATTCACGGCGCCAAAGCGGTTCTTGATGGCGCGGATGAGGCGGTGCGGGCTGTGCGTGTCGCCCTCGAAATACAGCACGGTATCGACCATGTGCTCCAGCACGCGCGGGCCGGCCAGTGCGCCTTCTTTGGTGACGTGGCCGACCAGGATGACGGTGATGCCGGTGCTTTTGGCCATGCGCGTGAGGTGGGCGGCGCATTCGCGCACCTGGGCGACGGAGCCGGGGGCGCTGGAGAGTTGGTCGGAGTAAATGGTCTGGATGGAGTCGATGACCACCACGGCGGGCTGGGCAGCCTCGACGGTGGCAAGGATTTTTTCCAGTTGAATCTCGGCCAACAGGTTCACCTGGCTGCCGTCGATGCCCAGGCGGCGCGAACGCAGGGCGACCTGGGCGCCGCTTTCCTCGCCGGTGACGTACAGCGTGGGCAAGCCATTGCGTTGCAGCGCATCGAGCGCTTGCAGCAGCAGGGTGGACTTGCCGATGCCGGGGTCGCCGCCGATGAGCACCACGCCGCCTTCGACCACGCCGCCGCCCAGCACGCGGTCCAGCTCACTCAAACCGCTGGGGGTGCGGGCGACATCCTGCGCCTCGATGGCCGAGAGCGGGGTGACGGGCTGGGCGTTGGCCAGCCCTGCGTAGCCCTGCGGTGCGCCCAGGCGGTTCTTGCCGCCGCTGGCGCTTTCGGCGACGGTTTCCACCAGGCTGTTCCAGGCGCCGCAATGGGGGCATTTGCCCAGCCAGCGCGGGGTGGTGCCGCCGCAGGCGTTGCAGGTGAAAAGGGTTTTTTCTTTGGCCACGTTGCTTTGAAAAATGAAGCTTGTTCCACAGATAAACAAACGATTTCAGAATAAAAATTATCTGAAATCGTTTCAACAAAAGCGGGTGAAGCTATTGATTTTTAATCATCGCACCTGTGGCACTTGCGCCGCAAGGGATGGGGTCACCCCTGATCATGCACCAGCAGGTCGCCAGTGATTTCGCTGACGCTCTTCGCGCTGGTCAGCGTCATGGCGACGCGCATTTCCTTTTCCAGCAGGTCGAGCAGGTTGGCCACGCCCGCCTCGCCCTGTGCGGCCAGGGCGTAGACGAAGGCGCGGCCGATCATGGTGCAGTCCGCGCCCAGGGCGAGCATCCGCACGATGTCCAGGCCGTTGCGCACGCCCGAGTCGACCAGGATCTTGATCTGTCCCTTGACCGCATCGGCAATCGGCGGCAGGGCGCGGGCCGAGGAGAGCACGCCGTCGAGCTGGCGCCCGCCGTGGTTGGAGACGATGATGCCGTCGGCACCGAAGCGCACCGCGTCCTTCGCGTCCTCGGGGTCGAGGATGCCCTTGATGACCATCGGGCCTTGCCAGAAGTCGCGGATCCACTCCAGGTCTTTCCACGAGATCGAGGGGTCGAAGTTTGCGCCCAGGTAGCCCATGTAGTCTTCCAGGCTGACGTTCTGGCCCTTGTAGGCGGAGATGTTGCCCAGCGTGTGCGGGCGGCCCAGCAGGCCGACGTTCAGCGCCCAGTGCGGGTGGGTGACGGCTTGCAGGTAGCGGCGCAGGGCGGCGTTGGGGCCGCTCATGCCCGAGTGCGCATCGCGGTAGCGGGCACCGGGAGTCGGCATGTCGACGGTGAACACCAGGGTGGAGACACCGGCGGCCTGGGCGCGTTCCAGCGCGTTTTTCATGAAGCCCCGGTCTTTCAGCACATAGAGCTGGAACCACATCGGGCGCTTCAACCTGGGCGCGACTTCCTCGATCGGGCAGACCGAGACGCTGGACATGGTGAAGGGGATGCCCTTTTTGTCCGCCGCCACGGCAGCCTGCACCTCGCCCCGGCGGGCGTACATGCCGGTCAGGCCCACGGGGGCCAGGGCGACGGGCAGGGAGAGCTGCTCGCCGAACAGTTCGATGCCGGTGTCGAGCTGGCTCATGTCCTTGAGCACGCGCTGGCGCAGGGCCACCTCGGCCAGGTCGCTCACGTTGCGCTCCAGCGTTTTCTCGGCATAGGCACCGCCGTCGATGTAGTGGAACAGAAAGGGCGGCAGGCGCTTTTGCGCGGCGGCGCGGTAGTCGGTGGTGGAGGAGATGATCATGAAAACGGATGGTAGGCGCGGGCGTTGGCTTTAGGGCCGTCTTGCAAAAATTTCACGGGCCGCCAAAACCCCTTCAACCGGCTGGCCGTGCGCCTTTTTCACCCACATGGAATGCAGATCACTTCCAGGTCCCAGGCCTGGTGCTCGGCCTGGTCGGCCAGTGCCTGCAATGGCTGCAGCAGCGTGGCGACCGCGTCCAACGCCAGCGGCACGACCAGGCTGCGCTGCCCGGGCCAATCGGCGCTGATCGTTTGCAGCGCCGTGGCCAGGGCAGCCGCAGCAGGCACGTCCGGCGCCTGCGCCCACAGGGTGACGGCATCCACCTGGGGCAAGGCGCTCAGGCGTGCATGAACGCTGCGCAGCCGCGCAGGCGCAAAGCCCCCGGCCCCTGCGCCCAGCAGCACCTGCTGGGGCTGCTGGCTTTTGTGTGCGGCCAGCCAGTCGATGTGCGCCTCGCACGCAACGGTGTGCCATAGCCCCAGGCGCGAGCACGGTTCCAGCGCCCGGGCGCTGGCGGCGCCGGGCAGCAGCGCGATCGGGCCGCGCCAGCCCAGGCGGCGCAATTGCCCGGCGGTGGCCACGTCCTGTACGGCAAAGCCTTCTGCAGCGTGCAGGGCCGCAAAGCTTTCTGCCACGGCCCCATCCTGCGCAGGCAGGCCGCCCCACAGCCGCGCATTGGGCAGTGCAGCGGACAGCACCGGCAACTGCGCGGCGGCAGGCAGCACGGTGTCGAAGCAAATGGCAGAGTGGGTCATGGCAGGGGTTCCGGCAAACGGCGGATTCTGACATTGGCCTGCGTGATATAACCACCCGTCTTTTTCTTACAGGGGTGCCGGGCCTGCCATCACGCAGGCCGGGCGGGTTTCTTATTGCATGAAGCGCGGTTTCTACACCATCATGGCGGCGCAGTTTTTCAGCTCGCTGGCCGATAACGCCCTGTTTGTCGTCGCCGTGGAACTGCTGCGCGGCACCGGTGCCGGCGAATGGCAGCAAGCCGCCCTGGTACCGATGTTCGCCTTGTTCTACGTGGTGCTGGCCCCCTTTGTCGGCGCGTTTGCCGATGCGTTGCCCAAGGGTCGGGTGATGTTCATCAGCAATGCCATCAAGGTGCTGGGCTGCCTGCTGATGCTGTGGGGCACGCATCCGTTGCTGGCGTATTCCCTGGTCGGCCTGGGCGCTGCGGCGTATTCCCCGGCCAAGTACGGCATCCTGACCGAGCTGCTGCCCCCCTCCCAGCTGGTGCGGGCCAATGGCTGGATCGAGGGGCTGACCATCACCTCCATCATCCTGGGCGTGCTGCTGGGCGGCCAGCTGGTCGGGCCGGCAGTGGCCCCCTATCTTCTGGGCCTGGACATCCCCGGGGCGGGCAGTGCAGCCAAGGCGGCAATTGCCGTGCTGGTGCTGGTCTATGCAGCGGCGGCCTTGTTCAACCTGGGGATTCCGCGCACCAATGCCCCGTTGATGCCGTTCTGGCACAGCCCCCACCACAACGGCGCCGGCCTGGCAGGGCTGCTGCGGGATTTCTGGCGTTGCAACCGCAGCCTGTGGAGCGACAAGCTGGGGCAGATCTCGCTGTCGGCCACCACCCTGTTCTGGGGGGTGTCGGGCAATTTGCGCTACATCGTCCTGGCCTGGGCAGCCGTCGCGCTGGGCTACAACACCACCCAGGCTTCCGCCCTGGTCGGCGTGGTGGCGCTGGGGACAGCGGCTGGCGCGGTGCTGGCCGCCGTGCGTATGCGGCTGCAGTACGCGACACGGGCCATTCCCGTCGGCATCGCCATGGGGCTGCTGGTGCTGGCCATGAACTTCATCCACCAGCTCTGGGTGGCAGTGCCCTTCCTGATCGTGCTCGGGGGCCTGGGCGGCTATCTGGTGGTGCCCATGAATGCACTGCTGCAACACCGGGGACACTGCCTGATGGGGGCCGGACGTTCGATTGCGGTGCAGAATTTCAACGAGCAGATCGCCATCCTGAGCCTGGGAGTGCTGTACAGCCTGGCATCGCTGCTGGGGTTGACGGCCTACGGCGCGATCACCGCCTTTGGCCTGCTGGTCGCCGTCTGCATGTGGCTGATCGGGCGCTGGTACGTCTTCAATTGCCGCAATTTCGGGGGCGAGATGCGCAAGCTCCTGACCATTGCCCGCAGCGACAAACACGAATAGCCACCGGCCCTTCGCGCCAGGCTCCCTGCCCTTCAGCCGCCATGTCCCTTCGCTTTGCGCCCCATACGGCCCTCGTCCTCAACGCGATGGTGTGGGGCCTGTCCTGGTGGCCATTCCAGACCATGCTGGCCGCCGGCCTGGCGGCGCCCTGGGCCACGGCCTGGATGTACGCCCTGTTGCTGGCCGCCATGAGCGTGCTGGCCCCGGACGCCTGGCGGCACCTGCGCCACGACAGGGTGCTGTGGCTGCTGGCCCTGATGGCCGGGCTGACCAATGTGGCGTTCAACACCGCAATGTCCTTTGGCGATGTGGTGCGGGTCATTTTGCTGTTCTACCTGATGCCGGCCTGGGCCGTCATGCTGGCCTGGCGCTTTCTGGGCGAACGTCCCTCTCGCACGGCTGTGCTGCGCCTGGTGCTGGCGTTTACGGGCATGGCCCTGGTCATCCTGCCCACCGGGGCGCAAGGCTGGCAGCAGTTGCGCAGCAACTTCTCGGTGGCCGATGGGCTGGGCCTGTTTGCCGGTATCTGCTTTGCCGCGACCAACGTCACGCTGCGCCATCCCGGCACGGCCCCGGCATCGACCCGCATGTTGGCAATGTTTGCCGGCTGCATGGGCATGGGGCTGCTGTCTGCGCTGCTGGGCCACGCCATGGGGTGGCTGCCGGGACTGCCGCCGGCCAATGCCGTGTGGGTCGTGGCCGTGCTGGGCATGGCCGTCCTGGTGGCCGGGGGCAATTGGGCGCTGCAGTTCGGCGCCGCCCGCCTGCCGACGGCAACGACCTCGGTCATCATGCTTTCGGAAGTGCTGTTCGCCAGCGGTTCGGCCTGGCTGCTCGGGGCCACGCAGCTGACGGCGCAAATGCTGCTGGGCGGTTGCCTGATCGTGGGCGGGGCCTTGTTCGCCGCTCTGGCCCCGTAGGAAGGCCAGGGCTTGGCCTACACTTTGGCCATCCGATTCGACCCCCCCCCACCTGCCATGAACCAACTGGACGCTTTGAAACAGGTCACTACCGTAGTGGCCGATACCGGCAATTTTCAGCAACTGGCGCAGTACCAGCCCCAGGACGCCACCACCAACCCCTCGCTGATTCTGAAGGCCGTGCAGCAGCCGCAGTACGCGCCCTTGCTGCAGGAAGTGGTGCAACGCTTTGGCACGGCATCGCTGGATGACCTGATCGACCGCCTGCTCGTGCGCTTTGGCGGCGAAATCCTGGCCGTGGTGCCGGGCCGCGTTTCGACGGAAGTGGATGCGCGGCTGTCGTTCGATACCAGCGCCACCGTGACCCGCGCCCAGCGCCTGATCGAGCTGTACCAGGGCGCCGGGGTGCCCATCGACCGGGTGCTGATCAAGATCGCCGCCACCTGGGAGGGCATCGAAGCGGCCCGCATCCTGGAGCAGCAGGGCATTCACACCAACCTGACGCTGCTGTTCTCCCCGGTGCAGGCCATTGCCTGCGCCCAGGCCCGGGTGCAATTGATTTCGCCCTTTGTCGGGCGCATTTACGACTGGTTCAAGAAGCAGGCCGGCAGCGCTTGGGACGAGGCAGCCATGGCCGGCGCCAATGACCCCGGTGTGCGCTCGGTGCGCGAGATTTACCAGTACTACAAGCGCTTTGGCATCGCCACCGAGGTGATGGGCGCCAGCTTTCGCAACACCGGGCAAATCGTGGCGCTGGCCGGGTGCGATCTGCTCACCATTGCGCCGGAATTGCTCGCGCAACTGGAGGCCAGCACGGCCCCCGTCGTCCCTGCACTGGACGCCCAGGCAGCGCAGCAAATGGACATTGCGCCGATTCAGTACGACGAAGCGAGCTTTCGCTTTGCCCTGAATGAAGACGCCATGGCCACGGAAAAACTGGCCGAGGGCATCCGCGCCTTTGCCGTGGATACCCGCAAGCTCGAAGCCCTGCTGCGCCAGGCCGGGGCGCGGGCATGATGTGCCATGCGACCCCTGCATGGGCGGCGCTGCAAGCCCACCATGCAGAAGCGATGGCGGGCTTCGAGCTGGAGCAGGCGTTTGCCGCTGAACCGCAAAGATTGAAGCACTTCGCGCAGCAAGCGCCGCACGTGTACGCCGATCTGTCCAAGAACCTCTGGACCGCACAGACGGAAACCCTGCTGCAGGCGCTGGCCCGGGAATGCGGCTGGCAGGCACGGCGGGACGCCATGCTGGCCGGGGCGCCGGTCAATGTCACCGAGGGCCGCGCCGCCATGCACTGGCTGCTGCGGATGCCGCCCGATGGCGGGGAACTGCGCCCGCACCCGGTGGTCGCCGCCTGGCCTGAAGCGCAGTGGGCCACCCTGGCGGCAGCGCACGAAACCTTGAGCGCCATGCTGGCGCTGGCCGAGCAGGTGCGCAGGGATCGCCAGATCACGGACATCGTGAACATCGGCATTGGCGGCTCGCACCTGGGGCCGGAGGTGGTGGTGCAGGGGCTGGAGGACTGGGTGGATGCGGGCAAGCGTTTTCACTTCGTCTCCAACGTCGATGGCCACGAACTGGGCCACGTCCTGCGCCAGGTGCGGCCCGAATCGACGCTGTTCCTGATCGCCTCGAAATCGTTCACCACGGCGGAAACCATGCTCAACGCCCATTCGGCCCGCGCATGGTTCCTGCGCCAGGGCGGCTGCACCGAGCCGGGGGCGGCGGTGTCGATTGCCCGGCACTTCGTCGCGCTGACCAGCAACGTCGCCGCCGCCGAGCAGTTCGGCATCACCCGCTGCCTGGCCTTTGCCGACTGGGTGGGCGGGCGCTTTTCGCTCTGGTCGGCGATCGGCCTGCCGATTGCCATCGCCATCGGCCAGGAGCAGTTCCGCGACCTGCTGGCCGGGGCGCACGCCATGGATGCCCATTTCTTCAACGCCCCGATGGCGCAGAACCTGCCGCTGCGCCTGGCCCTGCTCGACATCTGGTACCGCAACTTCTGCGGCCTGGGCAACCGGTGCATTGCCCCCTACAGCCATGGCCTGCGCCGCCTGGCGGCGTATTTGCAGCAGCTGGAGATGGAGAGCAACGGCAAGCGCGTCACCTGCGATGGCCAGAGCCTGGGTGTCCCGACGGCGCCCATGGTCTGGGGCGAGCCGGGCACCAATGGCCAGCACGCTTTTTTCCAGCTCCTGCACCAGGGGCAGGATGTGGTGCCGGTGGAATTCATCGTCGCCCGCAGCGGCGGCAAATACCTGGGGGCGCACCAGCACAGTCTGGTGATCAACGCCATCGCCCAGGCCCAGGCGCTGATGCTGGGCCGCCACGGCGCCAGCGCCCACCAGGACTGTCCGGGCAACCGGCCCAGCAGCTTTTTGCTGCTGCAACAGTTCAACCCGGCCTCGGTCGGCGCCCTGATCGCCCTGTACGAGCACCGGGTTTTCAGCGCCGGAGCGATCTGGGGCATCAACAGCTTCGACCAGTGGGGCGTGGAGCTGGGCAAGCAGCTGGCCCAGCAATTGCGCCAGCGCGAGGAACAGGGCGATTGGGCCGGGGTGGATGCCTCGACCCGGGACCTGATGCAGCAGCTGGGGCCTGCCGCCGTTTAGCATCCATTCACTATCTAAAAAAGAGCTGTTTCCGATTTTATTTATTGGATTTCAGATAGCTTTAAATCTGAAATCTTTTGAATATAAGTGGAGGCAGCTCTTTTTTTAATAAGCCGGGCCGACGGTCTGCAATGGCAGTCGATGGATTTCCTGCAACAGTTGCGCCAGCGCCCGGGCCGCCGCCGCCACCAGCGCCTGGCCGCGTTGGGCATCGGCAGCGGCGGCATTGCCTGCTGCGCCCTGGGGGTTGTAGTCCTGCATGGCCCAGCCCAGTTTGGCGCTTTTGCCATTGCCCAGAATGGGAAACTGCCGCGCCCGCTCGGCGGAGGTGGAGGCAAAGTTCTGCGCCCGCTGCATGTGTACCTGCCGGGGCGCCAGGTGCAGCAGCATGGACGTTTCCACCTCCCCGCCATGGACGCCGAAGCGGTGCTCATGGGCACTGAACGCGTCGTGCAGCTCCTGCGGCAGCGGCAGGTTGAACCAGCTGCAGTGGTACACCAGCAGCCCGTGCTGCTGGCGCAGTTGCCGCGCCACGATGTCCATGCTGCTCACATTGCCGCCGTGGGCGTTCAAAAGCAGCAGTTTCTTCACACCGGCCCGGGCCACGCAGGCGCCCAGCTCCGTCCACAGCGCCAGCAAGGTGGCGGGCTGCAAGCTCAGGGTGCCGGGGAAAGCCTGGTGCTCCACGCTCAGGCCGATCGCCTGCGTGGGCAGGGTCAGCACGGGCAGCTCAGCGGGCAGTTGCGCCAATGCCGCCGCCACGATGCCCTCGGCCAGCGCGGTATCCACTTGCAGCGGCAGGTGCGGCCCATGCTGCTCGGTCGCACCCAGAGGGAGCAGGGCGATGGTCTGCGCAGCCAGTCCCTGGGCCTGGGCCAGGGCAAAATCGTGGGCGGTCACTTCTGCCCAATAGCGGCTGGGCCAGGCGTGCAAGTCGGAATGGGTTTGCATAGTGCCCGCATTATTGACCGGGGGAACCTCCCCCGCCGCCCCTGCTCGAAAGCCAGCATGTCGTCTGCTCCCCTCGCCCCCGTATCCCTGTTCTGGCGCTGCTGCCTGTGGTTGATCCTGTTGCTGGCGCTGCCGGCCCAGGCCCAGTTGACGCTGGGCCAGCGGGCTGCCGACCAGGCGGCCACGCCCCATGTACAGGCCCGGTTGGCGGTGCAGGCGCCCGACGGCATCGCCGCCGGGCAGCCGTTGACGCTGGGGCTGCTGCTGACGCACCAGCCGCAGTGGCATACCTACTGGAAAAACGCCGGCGACTCGGGCCTGCCGACCCAGTTGGACTGGAATGTGCCGCCGGGGCTGGAGGTGGGCGAAATCGCTTGGCCGGTGCCCCAGCAAATCCGCGTCGGGGATTTGCTCAATTACGGCTACGAAGGGCAAATCCTGCTGCCCGTGCCCGTCACCGTGGGGCCAGACTTCACCCCCGATGCCGACGGCATGGTGCGCATCGGCCTGCACGCCAGCTGGCTGGTCTGCCGGGTGGAATGCATCCCCGAGGACGTGCAATTGCAGGTGCAGGTTGCCGCCGCCCAGAGCCATGCGGCGTTTGCACCGGCATTTGCCACGGCCCAGGCCCGCGAACCGCAAACTTCCAGCGCCCTGGCCGGGCAGTTTGAAGTCGCGCCCGATGGCGAGCATGTGAACCTGCAGGTGCAGGGGCTGCCCGCCCAGGCGCAGGGCCGGGAGCTGGCGTTCTACCCCGAGGCCGCCGACACCTTCCGCCACGCCGCCGTGCCGGGGCGTGACTGGCAGCAGCGCTGGGAGGGCGCGGTGTGGCACGCCACGCTGCCGCTGTCCGACATGCGCGGGGCCACGCCAGCGGCGCTGGATGTCGTGCTGGGCCTGCCCGTGGCGGGCAGCAGCGTGGCCGAGCAGCCCCCGGCAGCGGCATGGCGTATTTCCGCCCCGGTGCAAGGCCGATGGCAGGCCGCGCAACTGGCCGAAGTGTCGCCCGCGCTGGCGGCGGCGTTGGCGGCGAACCAGGCCAATCAGGCCAGCGCCGTGCCCCCGGCCAGCAGCAACGCCCGTTCCGGCAGTTGGTGGATGGCTTTGGCCGGTGGCCTGATCGGCGGCTTGCTGCTGAACCTGATGCCTTGCGTTTTCCCGGTGCTGGCGATCAAGCTGCTGGGCTTTGCCCGCCACGGCAGCGATGTGCGGGCGCAACGCCTGGGGGGGCTGGCCTATACCCTGGGCACGGTGGCCAGCTTCGCGGCCCTGGGCGCCCTGCTGCTGGCCTTGCGGGCGGCGGGGGAGCAGTTGGGCTGGGGCTTTCAATTGCAGAACCCGCTGGTGATTGCCGCCCTGGCCGTGCTGTTTACCGTGCTGGGGTTGAACCTGGCCGGGGTGTTCGAGTTCGGCCAGATGCTGCCCAGCGGCGTGGCCAGCCTGCACCTGCGCCATCCGGTGGCCGATGCCTTCCTGTCCGGCGTACTGGCGGTGGCCGTGGCTTCGCCCTGCACCGCGCCGTTCATGGGCGCATCGCTGGGCTTTGCCGTGGCGCTGCCGGCAGCGCAGGCCCTGGCGATTTTTGCCGCCCTGGGGCTGGGCATGGCGCTGCCGTACCTGCTGCTCAGCTGGGCGCCGGGCTTGCTGCGCTGGCTGCCGCGCCCCGGGCCGTGGATGGCGACTTTCCGCTGCGCCATGGCATTTCCCATGCTGGCCACGGTGGTGTGGCTGACCTGGGTGCTGGGGCAGCAGACCGGGGTGGACGGCGTGGCCGCCCTGCTGGCGCTGCTGCTGGCCCTGTCGGCCCTGATCTGGGCGCTGACCTTGCAGGGCCGCACCCGCTGGCTGCTGGGGGCCGTGCTGGCCGTCCTGCTGGGCTGGCTGCTGCCGACGCTCACGCCCTATCTGCGCGAGCTGCCGCCGCAAGAGGCCGCCGCTGCCAGCAGCCCCGCCCCGGGAACGGCGCTTTGGCAACCCTGGAGTCCCGAACAGCAAGCGCAATGGCTGGCGGAAGGCCGCCCGGTATTCGTCGATTACACCGCTGCCTGGTGCGTGACCTGCCAGTTCAACAAACGCACCACTTTGTCCGACCCCGAGGTGTTACAAGCATTTACATTACGGGGCGTACAGTTGCTGCGGGCCGACTGGACGCGCCAGGACCCGCGCATCACCACTGCGCTGGAACAGCTGGGTCGCAGCGGCGTGCCGGTTTACGTACTGCTGGCACCCGGCAAGGCGCCGGTGGTGCTCACCGAACTGATTCGCCCGGACGATGTCTTGCAGGCACTGGCGGGCATCTAGGGATGCTCTGCACGAATCGAGCGGCAAGCCTGCGCTGCGGATCGGCGCGGCGATTTGTGCAGAGGATCCCTAACCGCGTTCTGGCGCATTTTTTTGAAAGCCTGGAGGTCGATATGGAAGGTGTCATTGCCCACGTTTTACGGACCAGCAAAACCATCGCAGTGGTAGGGCTGTCCCCCAAACCCGAGCGCCCCAGCCACGAGGTGGCCCGCTACCTGCAGGCCCAGGGCTACCGCATCGTCCCGATCAACCCGGGCGTACACGGCAAGCTGCTGCTCGGCGAGATGTGCTTTGCCAACCTGCGCGAAGCGGCTGCGGCCCTGGCCCCCAAGGGGATTCAGATCGACATGGTCGATTGCTTCCGGCAAAGCGAGGAAATCCCGGCCATTGCCCAGGATGCCATCGCCGTGGGCGCCCGCGTCCTATGGATGCAAAGCGGCGTGCGCAACGATGAGGCCGCCCGCCAGGCCGAGGCAGCGGGGCTGGTCGTGGTGCAGGACACGTGCACCAAGATCGAGCACCGGCGCCTGCACGAGCACGGCTAGGGCGTGTCATCCATCAATTCCCCCACGCGAAAGCCAGCCAGGCCGTGCAGTGCTAGGCGCCCTGAGCGCCGTGTAGCTCGGCTACACAAGCGAAGGGCAACGACGCAATGTGCGGCCTGGCTGGCTTTCCCTTCGGGCTGGCCCCGCAATGCGGCGTCTGCTTTGTCGCGGGGCTTGTCCATAGATGACTATGGGCTGCGCCCCGCTTCGCGCATCCATCCGCATTGTGGGGCCAGCGTGTGGGGGAATTGATGGATGACACGCCCTAGTTTCCATGCTGCCTGCCAAGGCTGCGACAATCGCCCCCCATGACTACTTCTTTCGCCCCCCTTGCCAACGACACTTTCCTGCGTGCCTGCCGTCGTCAGGCCACCGACTACACGCCGCTGTGGCTGATGCGCCAGGCCGGACGCTACCTGCCGGAATACAAGGCCACCCGCGCCCAGGCCGGCAGCTTCATGGGGCTGGCGACGAATGTGGAATACGCCACCGAGGTCACGCTCCAGCCCCTGGAGCGCTTCCCGCTGGATGCCGCCATCCTGTTCAGCGACATCCTTACCGTGCCCGACGCCATGGGCCTGGGCCTGAGCTTTGCCGAGGGCGAAGGCCCGCGCTTTGCCAAGGCCGTGCGTGACGAAGCCGCCGTGGCCGAACTGACCGTGCCCGACATGGACAAGCTGCGCTACGTCTTCGATGCCGTCACCAGCATCCGCAAGGCGCTCGATGGCCGCGTGCCGCTGATCGGCTTCTCCGGCAGCCCCTGGACGCTGGCCTGCTACATGGTCGAGGGCAAGGGCAGCGACGATTACCGCCTGGTCAAAAGCCTGATGTACGCCCGTCCCGACCTGATGCACCGCATCCTGGCCGTAAACGCCGACAGCGTGGCGCAGTACCTGAACGCGCAGATCGACGCCGGTGCCCAGGCCGTGATGGTGTTCGACAGCTGGGGCGGCGTGCTGGCCGACGGCGCCTTCCAGGAATTCAGCCTGGCCTATACCAAGCGGGTGCTGGCGCAATTGAAACGCACCGGGGTGGACGGCCAGGACGTGCCGCGCATCGTCTTCACCAAGGGCGGCGGCATCTGGCTGCCGGACATGAAGAACCTCGATTGCGAGGTGCTGGGCCTGGACTGGACGGCCAACCTGGGCAAGGCCCGCGCCCTGGTCGGCGACAGCAAGGCGCTGCAAGGCAATATCGACCCCAACGTCCTGTTTGCCCCGCCCGAACAGGTGGCCGCACAGGCCCGCGCCGTGCTGGACAGCTTCGGCACCCCGCACACCGACCGCCACAGCCTGGGCGCCACGCACATCTTCAACCTGGGCCACGGTATCAGCCAGTTCACCCCGCCGGAGCATGTGGCTGCCCTGGTGGAAACGGTCCACGGTTATTCGCGCCAGTTGCGACAAGGGCGCTGACAGCGGTTGCGCGGGCAGGGTGGAAGGCCGTGTTTTCCCTGCCTTTTCCCTGCCCGATGGCGTTGAAAATTGTCTAACTACGGGACAATTGTTGCTAAAACCGGGGATCTGAAACGGGCCGGATCGCTTCACTTATGCACACTTCAAGCCTTCCGGGCAAGGGCTTGTCAAGCCTTAAACTCCATAGCGCCAAAGCTTGAGTATTCATTGCAAATTATTGATTTTCAATAAGTTTCATCAAAAATCCGGGTTTGTAATAAATTCCTTCTCCTGTCGCCGCAGCCGTGTTGTATGCCGTGGCCCGGAAACTTCCCACAAAGTTATCCACAGAAAAGTCCTGTCTCCCCGTGACCCTGCCCGCTGGCTCCCATGTTATCCACATCGCTGTGCATACCCCTTTGCACAGCCAGGTCGGCAGTCTGCTCAGTTACACCCACGACCGGCCCCTGCCCGCAGGGACGGTGGTGCGCGTGCCTTTGGGCCAGCGGGAGCTGATGGGGGTGGCCTGGGCCGCGCCCCATGCTGCGGCCCCGCCGGCAGGCGTCGTGCTGCGTCCGGTGGCCGAGGTGCTGGACGCCCTGCCCCCGCTGGATACCGCCTGGCAGCGGCTGGTGGCATTTGCCGCCCGCTACTACCAGCGCAGCGTGGGCGAAATCGTGCATACCGCCCTGCCCCCGGCGCTGCGCAAACTCACCGGGGCGCAGCTTGCCCGGCGCCTGCAGGCCAGGAAAAAACCTCTGCCCGCCACGCCGGAAAATGAAAATCCGGTCGCCCTGACCACAGAGCAGGCCGGCGTTTGCCAGCACATCGCGCAAAACCCCGGCCCTTTTCTGCTCTACGGCAGCACCGGCAGCGGCAAGACCGAGGTGTACCTGCACCGCGTCGCCCAAGCCCTGGAGGCCGACCCGCAGGCCCAGGCCCTGGTGCTGGTGCCCGAGATCAACCTCACCCCCCAATTGCTGGCGCGGTTCGAGCGCCGCTTTGCCCCCCGGTTCGGCCCCCAGGCGGTGGTCAGCCTGCACAGCGGCCTGACCGAGGCGCAGCGCCTGAAGCACTGGCTGGCCGCGCACACCGGGCAGGCCCGCATCGTGCTGGGCACGCGCATGGCGGTGCTGGCCAGCCTGCCGGGGCTGAAAATCATCGTCGTCGACGAGGAGCACGACCCCAGCTTCAAGCAGGAGGAAGGCGCCCGCTACTCGGCCCGCGATCTGGCCGTGTGGCGCGGGCGCGATGCCGGGGCAAAGGTCATCCTGGGCAGCGCCACCCCGTCGCTGGAGAGCTGGTACGCCTGCCAGCAGGGCCGCTACCAGCGCCTGGACATGCCCAGCCGGGTCGCGGCGGCAGCCTTGCCTGCCGTGCATCTGGTCGATCTGCGCCAGCAGCCCAAGTCCACGGTCTTTGCCCCGGCGCTGCTGCAGGCGATCACCGAGCGCATCCAGCGCGGCGAGCAAAGCCTCGTGCTGCTCAACCGCCGGGGCTTTGCCCCGGTGCTGTGGTGCGGCGACTGCGGCTGGAAAAGCGACTGCCCCCATTGCAGCGCCCACCAGGTGTTCCACAAAGGCGAGCGGCGGCTGCGCTGCCACCATTGCAGCGCCAGCCAGGCCGTGCCCCGACGCTGCCCGCAATGCGGCAACCCGGACATCCTGGCCCTGGGCCAGGGCACCGAACAATTGCAGGAAGCGCTGGCGCAGCAGCTGCGCAACGTGCTGCGCCCGGACGGGCAGCCCGCCCGCATCGCCCGCATGGATGCCGACACCACCCAGGGCGCAGGCCAGTTGCAGGAACAACTGGCGCAGATCCACGACGGCAGCGTCGATGTGCTGGTGGGCACGCAGATGGTGGCCAAGGGGCATGACTTTCGCCGCATGACCCTGGTGGCCGCCGTGGCCCCCGATGCGGCGCTGATGAGCAGCGACTTTCGCGCCCCCGAGCGCCTCTTTGCCCTGCTCATGCAGGCGGCGGGCCGCGCCGGGCGCGATGCTGCCTTCATGCGCCAGCAGGGCAGCCAGGCGCAGATGTGGATTCAGACCCACCAGGCGGAACATGCCCTCTACCAGGCTCTGCAGCACCACGACTACCCCGGCTTTGCCCGGCAGCAGTTGCAGGAGCGCCAGCAGGCGGGAATGCCGCCTTTCGTCTTCCAGGCCCTGGTGCGCTCGGACGCGAAAACACAGGACGATGCGCAAAAATTCCTGCACGCCGCCGCGCAGCAGGCCCGGCAATTGCCTGCCCTGGCCGGGGTGTTCATTTACCCGCCCATCCCCCTGGCCATGCAGCGAGTGGCGAACGTCGAGCGTGCCCAGATGCTGATCGAGGCGCCCAGCCGCAGCGCCCTGCAAAAATTTTTGCACGCCTGGCAGCCGCTATTGCATCAGGTCCGGCAGCAGCACCGGGCAGTGGTGCGCTGGCTGATCGACGTGGATCCGCAAAATTTATAGCGCCTGGTGCTCTTTATAAAAGAGCTGTTTGCGCTTTTATTTAAAGGATTTCAAGCATGAAAATACATGAAATCCTTTATTAAAAAGCGCAACCAGCTATTGATTTTCAGGCAATAGCCGGCCTTGGTGGATATGCCAGCTGCCCGCCTGCAAATCCGCCACAAAGTCGTCGCCCAGCAGATAGGCGCATTCCCTGGGCCGCTGCTGGCCGATGGCGTCGCCCTCCACCACCCCGGCCGCCGGGTGGCACATGATCAGGCTGCCCGGCTGCACCTGGCGCAGCCACGATTGCATCTGGACGCGATAGGCCGCCGGCGTGGGCGCATCGAACCCGTACACCCCGGCAAAGCCGTGGTTCAGCGCCAGCCCTGCATGGCGCCACAAACGGGTGGCGGCCCAGCCGCCCAGGGCGGCGATGATGCTGGCCTTGGCATACGTCCACAGCCGTCCCGCCGGTATGGTGGAGCGCAGCCAGGGCCGCTCATGCGCGGCGTAGCGGGCAGTGATCTCCTGTAGCAACGCCTGGCGCACGCCCGGCAACTGGTGGACGTGCTGGTGGCCGTCGATGAAGTCCGGCGGCGTGCCCATGGCGGCCTCGAAGGCGTCGAGCTGTTCGCGCCAGACGGCCTGCCATTGGTCGATGCGCCAACGGCCCAGGTAGGTCTGGGCAATGGCCTGCTTCAGGCCCAGGGCGTGGTACAGCCCGCCGTGGCTTTCCGTCAGGTTGAAATGCAGGCCCACGGCCAGATGCGGGCGCAGCGGCTTCAAGTCCTGCGCGGCGGTGTGCCAGCGCGGGGCGGTGCTCATGCAGCTGGTGGCGCTGATGCGGCCCTTGCCGGCCAGTTGCAGCACGGCATGGTCGATGAGCGGGTGCAGGGCGTAATCGTCCACGCACAGCAGGATGGGGCCGGTGGTCGCAGTAGTGGCAGTGGCGGTCATGCAGGATGGCGGGCCTTGAAGGCCCAGAATTTGCTCAGGAGGAAGGTGCCGACGGCCACCAGCACCAGGATGCCCGCCTGGCTCCAGAAGTAGTGCCAGTGCAGGCGGTGCAGCGCGATGGCATAGAGCAGCTCGTTCACCCCGAAGGACAGACAGGCCACGGCAAAAAACCGCGCTGCCGACGCCCAGCCTCGCGGCTGGGCGTCGGCAAAAGTCAGCGCCGCATGGCCATGGTAGCTGACGACAAAAGCGACCAGGAACGCCAGCACGTTGGCCGCCAGCGGCGCCATGCCCGTAGCTGCCACCAGCACGCCAACCGCCAGCAAATGCGTGGCAGCAGCAGCGCCACCCACCAAAATAAATCGTAGCGCCTGCGGCAAACCCAACAAGCGCCGAAGCAGGCTTTCAGGCCGCGTCATCGTTGCGCCAGGGGCTGCGGTCTTCGTCCCGGGCCACTAGGTAGCTGGGGCGCTGCTTGACCTCGTCGTAGATGCGGCCAATGTATTCGCCCAGGATGCCGATGGACATCAGCTGCACCCCGGAGAACAGCATGATGCTGGCCGCCAGCGTGGGCCAGCCGGCCAGATCGGCGCCGAACAGCAGCGTCTCCACCGTAATCCAGCCGCCGTACAGCAAGGCGGCCAGCGCCACCAGGGCGCCGATGACGCTCCACACCCGCAGCGGCAGGGTGGTGAAGGAAGTCAGCCCCAGCAAGGCCAGCGAACCCAGGCGGCGCAGGTTGAAGCTGGACGCGCCCGCCGCCCGGTCGAGCGGCACAAAGGGCAGCGCCGCCGTCTTGAAGCCGACCCAGGCGTACAGCCCTTTCATGAAGCGGTGCCGCTCCGGCAGGGCCTTGAGGGCATCGGCCACCTTGCGGTCGAGCCAGCGGAAATCCCCGGCATTGGGCGGCAGCTTGACGGTGTTGCCCGAATTCATGATGCGGTAGAACAGATTCGTTCCCATGCGCTTGGCGCCGCTTTCCGCCCCCCGGTCGGCAATCACGCCGTACACCATGTCGTAGCCGTTCAGCCACAGGTCGTGCATTTGCGCCAGCAGCTCCAGTGGATGCTGGAAGTCGGCATCGATCAACAGTACGGCATTGCCCCGTGCATGGTCGATGCCCGCCGACAGCGCCGCCTCCTTGCCGAAGTTGCGGGACAGGGCGATGTAGCGCAACGGCAGGCCACTGGTTTCCACCAGGTGCAGGGCCACGTCGTGCGTCCCGTCCCGGCTGCCGTCGTTGACGATGAGGATCTCGAAATCCGCCGCCAGCTGCCCTATCGCTTCGGCCAGCGCTGGTATGAAACGGGGCAGATTGACCTCTTCGTTATAGGCCGGCACAACACAACTCAAGCGCAGCGGCCCGCGCGGCAGCGCGGGCCGCGGAGCGGCCGGGGCATATTCGGCATAGAAGTCCGCAGAAGGTGCGGCAGGCGAGGCAGGGGGCATGTCCGTCATGGGGGCCGATTGTCGCCGAGAACCTGTTTACGCTCTTTTCATGGTGCCCGCAGGCAGCCCAGGGTTGCCCCGCAAAGACAGCATCTGCGGCGTTGCAAATCCTCGCCATAGCACCGCTATGGCTGCGGTTTGCGCCTTGCATCTGCCGCCTTTGCGGGGCAACGGACACCATGAAAAGAGCGTAAACAGGTTCACCGCACACAGGCCACAGGCACGTAGGCCCGCCAATGCAGCACCCAGGGCTGGCCGTTGAAAGGCCAGGCCAGCGCCCACTGCCCAGCGTGCCAGAGTCCATCCTGGGGCAGCGCATCCATCGGGGCGGGCGGGGCCGGTTGTTCACTGCCCTGCCACAGCCAGAGCACGCCGCGCGTTTGCAGGCGCTCCAGGTTCACCCAGGGGGAAAAGCGGGCGTCGTGGTTGATGAGCACCGAAGGGCCGGAGGCCTGCGCCGTCGCCACCAGGGCCGTCAGCCAGTAATCGCCCGCCACCACGTCCAGGGGGCAGGTGCTCACGGCATCCCAGGTGCGCTGGGCCTGCGCAGCCAGGGCCGCCTGGGGCCAGTCGGTGCGCGACGGGCGCTGGCGCCACTGGGCGCCGTAAGCCAGAAACACGTCCGTCAGCAGCGTGATCAGCACCAGCCACACGGCCAGCCCGCGCAACAAGGGCCGCTGCGCCGCCGGCAGCCATGCCTGCGGCCATACGGCCATCAGCAGCAGGCCGCTGAAGGCCCACATCGGCATTCCCCACATATCGTGGACGCCCAACCCGGTGACCAGCCCCAGCACCGTGACGAGCAGCCCCGAGCCAACCGCCACGGCCAGCACATAGCCGGGCAGCGCCGTCTGCCAGCGCCATGCACCCAGCCCGGGGGCTGCCCGACGGGCACGCCAGGCAGCCACTGCGGCAATCACCGCCAGCGGCAGGTGGTTGAGCAGTTGGGTGAGCAGGAAGTCGATGGCGGCGCGGGTCGGATGGCTGCTGGCGCGGCTGCTGGCGTACGTCAGCGGCAGCCAGTCGTTGCGCACCAGCCAGGCCAGGTGCGGCGCGAAGATCGCCAGGCCCACCGCCACGGCCAGCCACGGCCCGCTCTGGCGCAGCACGTGGCGCTGCGCTGCCAGCAGGTACAGCCCCTGCACGATGAGCAGGATCGCCACGGAATACTTGGTCAGCATCCCCACCCCGGCCCACAGCCCCCACAGCAGCCATTGGCGCCTGCGCCCGTCCTGCAAGGCAGCCAGCAGGCCATGCCCCAGGCCCGCCCAGATGGGCATTTGCGCAATGTTGTGGTTGAACTCCAGCGCCGGGCGCGTGTAGTAGACCACCGCCATGGTCAGCAGGGCGGCCAGCACGGCCCGCTGCCGGTCCACCAGCCGCAGCGCCGTGCGCCAGACCAGGTACAGCGTGGCGGCAATGCACAACTGGCTCAGAAGAAAAGGCCCCGCCTTGCCAAAGACCCGATAGAAACTGTGCAACACCCACGGGGCCAGCGGCGGATGCTTGTAATACCCCCATTGCCATTCACGGCCCCAGGACAGGCTCTCGGCCACATCCAGGGGAAAGCTGCTGGACAAGAGCGGCGGCAGCACCGACCACACGACGATATAGAGCAGCGCCCACGTGGCAATGGAACGCCAGGCGATGGCCGGGGAAGAGGTCGGGGGCATGGGGACAGCGGACATGGGGGCAACAAAGTCGCCGATTGTAGGAAGGCGGCGCTCAGAACGTGGTGGTGCCCTCAGCCCCCCACCAGCCAGGCCACCGCTGCCGAGAAGCTCAGGAACGCCAGGACGGTACTCACCAGAATAATCCGTGCCACACGCCCGCCGTGGGCGTCAAAGCGCTCGGCCAGCAGCGAGACATTGCTGGCGCTGGGCAGCGCCGCCGTCAGCACCAGGGCGATGATGGTCGGGTGCGACAGCGGCCAGCCTGCCGCCAGCGCCGCCTGGCAGGCCAGCCAGACCAGCACCGGGTGCAGCAGCAGCTTGACCAGCGCCAGCGGCACGTAGTGGCGCGGGGCCACCTGCTCGGACTGGTTGATCTGCGAACGCGCCAGTACCGCGCCGATGGTGAACAGCGCCACCGGCGAGGCCGCATCGGCCAGCATGGCAATGGTTTTGTCCAGCGGCCCGGGCAGTTGCCACTGCAGGGCCGAGGCCACGCCGCCCAGGCCGATCGCCCAGGGCAGGGGGTTGACCAGCACGCCCTTGAACGCCATGCGCAACGCCCGCCCGGCACTGCCCCCGCCCAGCCCCAGGCGCGACAGGGCGATGCACAGCGAGGTGGTGACCACCATGTCCAGCGCCACCGTCATGATGACCGGCCCCGCGCTGGCCGTCCCCAGCAGCACCACCAGCAGCGGCACCCCCATGAAGCCGGAATTGGGAAAGGCCGTGACCAGGGCGCCAAAGGCCGCATCGTTCCAGCCCCAGCGGCGCAAGGTGGCGGCCACCGTCCCGGCAATGAGCAACAGGCCGGCGAACAGGTAGACGGCCGCCGCCGCAGGATCGAGCAATTGCCCGATCGGGGTGCTGGCCCCGAAGCGGAACAACATGCACGGCAGCGCAAAAAACAGCACGAAGCTGTTCAGGCCGCTGATCGCCGTCAGCGGCAGCACCCGCGCCTGCGTGGCGACATAGCCGCACAGCACCAGGGCGAAAAAAGGAAAGGTAACGGTCAGGACGGCGAGCACAGCGGTAAAAAACGGGGCTTATGCATGACAAAAACGGCCACAGATTGTGGCCGTTCCTGCAATGCGCCCGGAAGGGTAAAGATGAAGAATTATTGGAGACAGGTTCTCAACGGATCAGCATCACCGGCACGCCGCAATTGGCCAGCACCTGGGTGCTGACCGAACCCATCACCAGCCGCCCCAGCGCGCCGTGGCCATGGGTGCCCATGATGATGAGGTCGTACTTGCCCTCCTCGGCCACGCGGGCGATGACCTCGCCAGCCGGGCCGATTTCGAGCTGCTCCTTGGGGGTGATGCCGCTTTGCTCCAGGTACTTGCGCACGGGATTCAGCACTTTGGCACCTTCTTCGCGGTAGTACTCGTCGAGCATTTCCTTGCTCAGGACGGCACGGGCGCGTGGCGGCATGGCGGGCATGACCGTCAGGGCCGTGAAGCTGTTGCGTCCGACGCTGATCAACTCGTCGTGGGCGCCCAGGTAGGCGAGCATTTTTTTGGTGTAGGGGCTGCCGTCGACAGCCAGCAAGATTTTCATGGTCATTCTCCCTGTGGTGGGCAGCGCACGATGCCTGTCCTGGGTAAATCATAAGCTTACTTTCTCTGCCGGTATCTTCCAGCCCCGGCGCAGCCAACGGCGCATCTCCGGGGGAAAACTTGTGTGATAATTTAAATAGGAACCATTTCTATTTCTATTCAATCTCATGCCGTTTACTCTTCCCTCCCCACGCACCCATGCGCTTGCACGCCGGCCTGTCGCCCTGGCTGCCTTGCTGTTTTTCGGCACGACCCATGCGGCGGATGACATCCTCCTGGCGCAAGCCCCCTCGCACACGCTGCAGGCCGTGACCGTCACGGCCACCATGACCGAGCAGGACGCCCGCACCGCGCCCGCCAGCGTGACGGTGGTGACCGAGGAGGAACTGGCCCAGCGCAACGCCGCCAACCTGCTCGATGCCGTGCGCGGCACGCCGGGGGTGACTTTTCAGGGGCGGCAGGTGGGCGGGCGCAAGACGCTGGCGCTGCGCGGCATGGAGGGCAAGCACACGCTGACGCTGATTGATGGGCGGCGCATCAGCGCCAGCGATGACGTGATTGGCCACTCCGACTACCAGTACGGCTGGCTGCCCATGGCGGCGGTGGAGCGGGTGGAGATCATTCGCGGCCCGCTGTCGGCGCTGTACGGCTCGGAGGCGCTGGGCGGGGTCATCAACCTGATCACGAAAAAGCCCAAGGACCGCTGGATGGCCTCCATCGGCCTGTCCGGCGCCACCGGGCTGGATTCGGACACGGCGGCAGATGCCTTGCGCACCTCGGTGTATGCCGCTGGCCCGCTGGGCGAGCAATTCAACCTGGCCATCAACGCCGAAAAGTCTTACCAGGGCAGCACCGTGCTGCCAGAAGACCGCGCCCAGTCCGAGATCGAGGGCAACCGCACACGCAGCCTGGGGCTGACCGCCAGCTGGCAGCCCGTAGCCGGGCATGAGGTGGAGTTTGGCGTGCAAGACGGCCTGGAAAAGCGCGATTCCGACGACATCAACCGCACCCCCACGTATTACCACAACCGCTACGAGCTGGACCGCACGCAAAAGCACGCCAGCTGGAGTGCCGATTGGGGCAATGGCTGGCGCAGCCAGTTGCGGGCCTACCGCAGCGACATCAGCATCCGCAACTTCCGCGACAACGGCGTGGCCGCCACGCGCCCGCAGGACATGCGCGACAGCGTGATCGACGGCCACGCCACCACGCGCTGGGGCAGCCACCAGATCACCGTGGGCGGCGAGTGGCGCAAGGAAGAGCTGGTCAATGCCGGGCTGAAAAACGGCCGGGACGAGGCCACGCACAAGGCGCTGTTCGTGCAGGACGAGTTCGCCCTGGGCCAGAACCTGATGGCCACGCTGGGCCTGCGCGGCGACCACCACGAGATTTTCGGTTCGGAAGTCAGCCCGCGTGCCTATCTGGTCTGGGAGGCCAGCCCGGCGCTGGTCGTCAAGGGCGGTTATGGCCACGCTTTCAAGGCGCCCACGCTCAAGCAGATTTCGCCCAACTACGTCGGCGCCGAAGGGCCGCACTCCTTCCTGGGCAACGGCAACATCCAGCCGGAAACCTCGAACGCCTTCGAGCTGGGGGCCAACTGGCAGGCCGCGCCGCAACTGGCGCTGCGGGCCACGGTGTTCCATACCGAAGTCAAGCAGCTCATCACCTACCGCCTGCTGCAAAAGGTCGGCCCGCGCAGCATCTACCAGTACGACAACGTGGATGCCGCCCGCATCCAGGGGCTGGAAGCCGGTTTCACCTGGGACATCACCCCGCGCCTGCAATGGAGCAACGATGCCACCTGGCTGCACACCCGCGACAAGACCACGGGCAAGGAGCTGAGCGACCGCCCGCGCCTGGCGTGGAACTCCAACCTGGTATGGCAGGTGCAGCAATGGCGCACCCAGCTGGGCGCGGAATACACGGGCAGGCAGGAAAGCAGCGGCGTCCGCCTGCCTGCCTACACGCTGTGGAACGCCAGCGTGGGCCGCGCCTGGAAGCTGGGCGGCGAGCGCCAGTTCCACCTGAGCACCGGCATCCAGAACCTGGGCAATGTGCGGATGCAGGAGGAATCGCCCAACTTCGGCTACGCCGAGCAGGGGCGGCGCTTCTTCGTCAATGCGCGGATGGATTTCTAATTTAAAAGTAGCTTTTTCCGCTTATCAACATTGGATTTCAGATAGTTTTCTATCTGAAATCCTTTATTCATCTGTGGAAACAGCTATCAGTAACGATGCTTACCGTCCGGGTCAGGCTGTGATGAAAAAATTTTTCCAACTCTGGTGTTTCTGGCTGCTGGCGCTGGGCTGCAGCGCGGCCTGGGCGCAGCCGCCCGGTGCGGTGCCCTCGGCCTCTGCGCAACAGCCGCCGCTGTCGGTGCTGTTCATTGCCACCGGCAACGTGCCGGCAGGCAAGTTCCGCCAACTGGCCGCGATTGCCGCGCCCTACGGCGTGGCGGTGCAGGTGCGCTACCTGCACCGCATTGCCAAGAACAGCGACGGCGGGCTGTGGCAGGGGCACGACGCAGTGTTTTTTGACAGTTACCTGGTCGATGAAGTGCGCGAGCACCTCGCCCCCGCCCTGCCCCACCTCACGCAGCCGCACATGTGGCTGTACGGCCCGCAGGCCCAGGCCAGCGGCCTGCCGGATGCGCTGGCCCAGCCGCTGCACCGGTTCTACGTGAATGGCGGGCGGCAGAACTTCGAGGGCTTTTTCGCCACCCTCGGCGCCCATCTGCGCGGCCAGCCGCAGCCGCAGATCGCCGCGCCGGTGGTCTACCCCAAGGCCGCCATCTACCACCCGCAGGCGCCGCAGCAGGTGTTTGCCACCGCGCAGGACTATTTCGCCTGGAAGGGCGTGAATCCCGCCGCCCCGCGCAGCCAGCGCCCGGCCATCATCGGGCTGGCGCTGCACCAGCAGTACATCGCCTCCATCCAGACGGACTTCATCGACGACCTGATCGGGCGCATCGAGGCCAGCGGCGCGGTCGCCCTGCCGTTCTACACGCCGATGATGGAACCCAAAGGCTTCACCCGCCTGCTGCAAGACGCGGCGGGCCGCCCGCTGGTGGACGTGCTTATCACCACGCAGATCATGCTCAACGCCGAAGACCGGCGCAGCGAATTTGCCGACCTGGGCGTGCCCGTGCTGCAAGCCATGCCCTACCGGCGCGGCGAGCCGGAGGATTGGGCGCAAGACCCGCACGGCGTAGCGCTGATGGACGTGCCCTTCTACCTGGCCCAGCCCGAATACGCGGGCGTGACCGACATCCAGGTGGCCGCCGCCACGCGCAAGAGCGACGACCAGATCGTCGCCATCGCCCCGCAGGCCCAGGCCGTGGTGGGCAAGGCCGTGCGGCTGGCCAGGCTGCAAAGCACCCCCCATGCCGACAAGCAGGTGGCGGTGATGTTCTGGAACTACCCGCCGGGCGAGAAGAACCTGAGCGCCTCCTTCCTGAACGTGCCGCGCAGCCTGCGCCGCGTGCTGGACGGCATGCAGGCCGCCGGCTACGACACCACGACGCCGGAAGAAGACGCGCTGATCGCGCAGCTCCAGCAACTGCTGGCCCCCGCCTACCGCGCAGGCCGCTTGCAGCCCCTGCTGCAGGCCGGATTGGCCGAGCTGCTGCCGCTGGCCGACTACCGCGCCTGGCTCACGCAACTGCCCAGCGCCACGCAGGCGGCACTCAACGCCGCCTGGGGCGACCCGGCGCAGTCGCGCATGGTCGTGCGCCGGGGTGGGCAGGACTTTTTCGTCATCCCGCGCCTGCAACTGGGCAAGGTACTCATCCTGCCGCAGCCACCGCGCTCCGACGGACAGGTGAACAAAGAGAAGGCCATCTACCACTCCACCACCGCCCTGCCCTCGCACTACTACTTCGCCACCTATTTGTGGACGCGCCAGCACGCCGATGCGCTCGTCCACTTTGGCACCCACGGCACGCAGGAATGGCTGCCGGGCAAAGAGCGCGGCCTGTCCGTGTACGACCCACCCCTGCTGGCGCTGGGCGACATCCCCGTGGCCTACCCCTATATTGCCGACAACATCGGCGAGGCCACCCAGGCCAAGCGCCGGGGCCGCGCCACCATCATCAGCCACCAAACGCCGCCCTTTGCCCCCGGCGGCCTGCACGCGGCGCTGACGCAGATGCACGACCTGCTGCACCAATGGCTGGCGCAGGACGAAGGCGCGGTCAAGGAACGCATCGCCATCGACCTGCTGGCCGCCGCGCAGAAAGAGCGCGTGGTGGCCGACCTGGGCCTGACCTTGCCCCAAGTGCAGGCCGACTTTGCCGGTTTCGTGCGCCAGCTGCACGACCACCTGCACGAACTGGCGCAAACCGCCCAGCCGCAGGGCCTGCACACCTTCGGCCAGGCGCCGGAAGAACTGCACCGCCTGGGCACCGTGCTGCTCATGCTGGGCCAGCCCTTCTGGGAAGCGGCAGCCGCCCACGCCGGCGTGCCGGTGGAAGATGCGGACGAAGCCCTGGTCGGCCCCTGGGAGCAGCTGGCGCAGACCGTGCCCTACCAGCTCCTGCAACGCCACGTCGTGCAGGGCGCCGGCCTGGAGGGGCTGCCCGAGGCGCTGCAACAATCCTTGCAGCAGGCCCGCACCGCCTACGCCAACCTGGGCGCACAAAACGAGCTGACCGGCCTGCTGGCCGTGTTGGACGGCCACTACCTGCCCACCTCCTACGGCGGCGACCCGATCAAGAACCCCGATGCCTACCCCACGGGCCGCAACCTCTACGGCTTCGACCCCTCGCGCGTGCCCACCAAGCAGGCGTGGGAAGCGGGCAAGCAGGCCGCCGAGAACCTGATGGCCGAACACATCAAACTGCACGGCAAGGCCCCGGAAAAACTCACCTTCAGCCTGTGGTCGGTGGAGACCATGCGCCACTTCGGCCTGCTGGAAGCACAGGCGCTGTGGCTGCTGGGCGTGGAGCCGGTGTGGGACGACGGCGGGCGCGTCACCGGCGTGCAGCTGGTGCCGCGCGAACAACTGGGCCGCCCGCGCGTGGACGTAGTGCTGTCGGCCACCGGCCTGTACCGCGACCACTTCCCCAACGTCATGAAGCAACTGGCCCAGGCCGCGCTGCTGGCCAGCCAGGCGAAGGACGAGGCGGACAACCCCGTGGCCCGCAACGCCCAGCGCATCGCCCGCCAGCTCGTCGCCCAGGGGGCCGACGCCCAGGTGGCCGCACAGGCCGGGGCCACGCGCATCTTTGCCTCGGCCAGCGGCAACTACGGCACCGGTCTGGACGATGCGGTGCTGGCCAGCGACACCTGGAACGGCAAGGAGGAAGGCGACCGCAAGCTGGCGCAGCTCTACCTGTCGAAAATGCAGTACGCCTACGGCCCCGATGAAAAGCAATGGGGCCAGGCCGGCGTGGCCGGGCTGGAAGGCAGCCAGGGCGTGAACCTGTACGCTGAGCACCTCAAGGGCACGCAGGGCGCGGTGCTGTCGCGCAGCTCCAACCTGTACGGAATGCTGACCACGGACGACCCCTTCCAGTACCTGGGCGGCATCGCCCTGGCCGTGCGCCACCTGGACGGCAAGGCGCCCGCGCTGTACATCAGCAACCTGCGCGGCAGCGGCGCGGGCCGGGTGGAAGGCGCGGCGCAGTTCCTGGCCAAGGAGCTGGCCACGCGCCAGTTCCACCCCGGCTACATCCAGGCTCTGATGAAGGAAGGCTACGCAGGCACGCTGCAAGTGCTGGATGCGACCAACAACTTCTGGGGCTGGACCGCCGTGGCCCGCGAAATCGTGCGCGACGACCAGTGGCAGGAAATGGTCGATGTCTACGTGCGCGACAAGCACAACCTGGGCCTGAAAAAGTGGTTTGAACAACAAAACCCCCACGCCCTGGCACAGACCATGGAACGGATGCTGGAAGCCGCCCGCCAGGGCTATTGGCAGACCGACGCGGCCACCGTGCAGGAGCTGAAAGAGCGCTGGCAGGATTTGTCGCAACGCTTTGACGTGCGCACCGACAACGCCGCCTTTGCCGCCATGGTCGGGGCCAGCGCCCAGCCCGGCATCGGTTTCGGCATGGCCGCGCCCGGCACTGCGCCCACGGCCGCCGCGCCCCAGGGTGCCCGCGCCCTGCCTGCGCCACCGGCTGCCGCACCCGACCTGCCCGAACCGCCCGCCGCAGAACCGCCGCCCGCGCCGGAGCCGGAGCCACAGCCCGAACCGGAACCCGAACCGCCACCGGAAGCCGAGCAGGAACCCCCGCCCGTCAGCGGCGTGCTGCTCCAGCCCGTCACCGCGCCGGATGCGCCGGACGGCCCGCCCTGGCGCCCTCTGGCCCTGGGACTGGCCCTGGCCGCCATCGCCGCCGGCGGCGCATGGCGGCAGCGGCGCAAGGCGATGCTATGAAAAGCGATAGCTGTTTCCGCATTCAATCAAACGATTTCAAAATCATTCATCCTTGAAATCGTTTGAATACCAGCGCAAGCAGCTCCCAAATTGATGAACCCGATTCCCAAGGAGCTTGACCCATGACCAATCCGATCGAAACGACGATGTACGACATCAGTCAGTTCTTCCTCTACCCCGTGCTGCTGGCCATTGCCGCGCTGTTCGTCCACGCCTTCTACGCGCTCGGCGCATTCATCTGGCAGGCGTGGCAGCGTGCCCAGGGCAAGCCTGCGGGCTTCGAGCTGCACGCCCTGCGCCGGGCCGACCCGGCCATCGACCTGGTGGCGCTGGAAACCCTGGCCGTCAAACGCCTGGAATTTGCCCGCATCGCCACCCGCGTCGCGCCCATGCTGGGGCTGGTGGCGACCATGATTCCGATGGGGCCGGCGCTCAAGGCCCTGGCCGACGGGGCCTTGCAGGACGTCTCGCGCAGCCTGATGGTGGCGTTTTCGGCAGTGATTCTGGCGCTGCTGGCCGCCGCCATCAGCTTTACCGTGGTGAACGTGCGCAAGCGCTGGTATTCCGTCGATCTGGCCGCCATCGAGGCCGAAATGGCCGCCCAGGCGCACCCTGCCGCCGCTGCGCACGACACGAAAGCGCCCCCTGCCGCCGCCGTCATGCCGCTGAAAAAGCAGGAGGTGGCCGCATGAGTGCCACCTACCCGCCCGCCGAACCCATCGCGCACGGCGCCAGCGCCCAGGCCACGCGCCGCCGCCTGCTGGAGGACAGCGACGAGGACGACCCCATCCTCTCGGTCGTGAACCTGATCGACGTCTTCCTGGTCATCATCGCCGCCCTGCTGCTGGCTGTGGCGCAAAGCCCGGCCAACCCGTTCACCGCCGAGCAGGTCACCGTCATCAAGAACCCCGGCAAGGAGAACATGGAGGTCATCATCAAGGACGGTGCCAAGATCGAGCACTACAAGGCCAGCGGCGAAATCGGTGAAGGCCAGGGGGCCAAAGCCGGCGTGGCCTACAGGATGAAGGACGGCTCCATGGTCTACGTGCCCGAAGCGGGCATGGCGCAGGAGTAAGTGCCTTCCCCTCCGTCACACCCGCGCAGGCGGGTGTTTTTTTACGCAACCGTCAGGCTGCCAGCCGCTGCGCCAGTGCCTGCCGGGCCTGCTCCAGCGCGGCGGGCAGGCGCTCGCCCAGCTTGGCGAAATGCTCGGCGTGCGATTGCAGCTCCTGCGCCCAGGCGGCGCTGTCCAGGCTGGTGACGCTGGCGAACTGTTCGGCGCTGAAGTCCAGTCCCTGCCAGTGCAGGTCGCCATGGCGCGGGGCGATGCCGAAGGCCGTCTCCTCGCCGCCCGCCTGGCCTTGCAGGCGTTGCAGCAGCCAGTGCAGCACGCGCATGTTTTCGCCGTAGCCGGGCCAGACGAACTTGCCGTCCGCCCCCTTGCGGAACCAGTTCACGCAGTAGATGCGCGGCAGGGCCGCGCCCTGGGCCTGGAGTTTTTCGCCCAGATCCAGCCAGTGCTGGAAGTAATCGCCCATGTGGTAGCCGCAGAAAGGCAGCATGGCAAACGGGTCGCGGCGCACCACGCCCTGCTGGCCGAAGGCGGCGGCCGTGGTTTCGCTGCCCATGGTGGCGGCCATGTAGACGCCTTCCACCCAGTTGCGGGCCTCGGTGGCCAACGGTACGGTGCTGGAGCGGCGCCCGCCGAAGATGAAGGCGTCGATCTGCACGCCCCGGCCATCGTCCCAGGCCGGGTCGAGCACCGGGTTGTTCGTCGCCGCCACGGTGAAACGGGCGTTGGGGTGGGCGGCCTTGGCCCCGGTTTCTTTGGCGATGGCAGGCGTCCAGTCGCGGCCCTGCCAGTCGATCAGGTGCGCGGGCAGTGCGCCGCCGTGGTCGGCTTCCAGCCCTTCCCACCAGACATCGCCGTCGTCGGTCAGCGCCACGTTGGTGAAGATCACGTCGCGGTGCAGGCTGGCCATGCAGTTGGGGTTGGTTTGCAGATTGGTGCCGGGGGCCACGCCGAAGTAGCCCGCCTCGGGGTTGATGGCCCGCAGGCTGCCGTCGGGCTGGGGCTGGATCCAGGCGATGTCGTCGCCCACGGTGGTGACGCTCCAGCCCGCAAACCCCGCAGGCGGTACCAGCATGGAAAAGTTGGTCTTGCCGCAGGCGCTGGGGAAGGCGGCGGCCACATGGTGCTTGACGCCCTGCGGGCTGGTCACGCCCAGGATGAGCATGTGCTCGGCCAGCCAGCCCTGATCCTGCCCCATCTTGGAGGCAATGCGCAGCGCCAGGCACTTTTTGCCCAGCAGGGCGTTGCCGCCGTAGCCGGAGCCATAGCTCCAGATTTCGCGCGTTTCGGGGAAGTGGACGATGTATTTCGTCGTCGGGTTGCAGGGCCAGGCGGTGGCATCCGTTTCGCCCTCGGCCAGCGGTGCGCCCACGGTGTGCATGCAGGGGACGAAGGGGCCATCGGTCCCCAGCACGTCATATACGGCGCGGCCCATGCGCGTCATCAGCCGCATGTTTACGGCCACGTAGGCGCTGTCGGTCAGCTCCACGCCGATCTGCGCGATGGGGCTGCCCAGCGGCCCCATCGAGAAGGGAATCACGTACAGGGTGCGCCCGCGCATACAGCCGGCAAACAGCGGCTGCAAGGTGGTGCGCATGGCATCCGGGGCCATCCAGTTGTTGGTGGGGCCGGCGTCGGCCTCGTGCTCGGAGCAGATGAAAGTGCGGTCTTCCACCCGCGCCACGTCGGAAGGGTCGGTTCGCGCCAGGTAGCTGTCCGGGCGCTTGGCGGGGTTCAGGCGGGTAAACGTACCGGCATCGACCAGTTGCTGGCACAGCGCGTCGTACTCCTGCTGGCTGCCATCGCACCAATGGATGGATTGGGGCTGACAGAGGGCGACCATATCGGCGATCCAGGCGATCAGGCCGGTGTGCTGCACATGAGGGGGGACGTTCAAATCCAAAGGCATCGTGGGAGTCTCCTGCTTCGCGTGTTTGTGTAATAGGCTGGCGGCCATCCTAGGAAGCGGCGGGAGGGCGCACCAGCGGGCTTTCCGCAATAAAAAAAAGCAGCCTGAGGATAAGCTGCTTTCACTTTTGGGTCAGATTGGCTAGCGCAACAAGGCCAGCGTCCAGCGCCCCGACTGGTTGGCCTGGGCCTGCATGGCAAAACCCATGTGCTGCAGGATCATGGCGCGGCTTTGGTTGGAGATTTCCTTGGCAAAGTTGGCATCCACCATGCGCCCCCGGGCGGCAGAGGTGTTTTCGTGCGTGATGTCGATGTTCTCGATCGCTTTCTCAAACCGGTTCTGCACCGCCCCCAGGCTGGCGCGGGAGCTGCCGACCTTGTCGATGGCGCTGTCGATGCGCTGCAGCGCCTCCCACGCGCCGGACTGGGTGCTCAAATCCATGCCGCGCAAGCCCTGGGTCTGCCGGGCCTGGCCGCTGGCGGCAAAGTCGTTGCTGCCCGTGGCAGCGATGGCCACGTTGGTCGGGTCTTGCCCAGGATCGACGGTGGCGCGGTATTCGATGCTGCTGCCGTCCGCACCGACAAACGCGGTCACGCCCGAGGCCTCGCTGTTCTTGTTGATGGCCTGCACGAACTGGCCCAGGGCCTCGTCCCCAGTCAGATCGCTATCCTGTTTCATTACGGAGGAATAGTTCTTGCCGTCCGCGCCGGTCACGGTCACCGTCACGTCCCCGGCGGCCAGATCGGCTTGCAGGTTGGCCTTTTTGGCTTCATCCACGGCCACCGTGGCGCTGGCGTAGGTGCTTTGCCCCAGGGCGTCCACCTGGGTGTTGGCCATGCCGCCGACAGTGACGTTGTCCCCGGCACGCGGGCCGACCTGGAAGGTGGCGGCGCTGAAGCTGCCGTCCAGCAGTTTCTGCCCGTTGAAGCTCGTGGTCTTGGCGACGCGGTCGACCTCGCCGGTGAGCTGGTCGAACTCTTTTTGCAAGGCCTGGCGGTCGGCGCTGTTCAGGGTGCCGTTGCCCGCCTGCACGGCCAGCTCGCGCATCCGCTGCAGGCTGTCGTTGGTTTTGGACAGCGCCCCTTCGGCGGTTTGCGCCAGGGAGATGCCGTCCGACGTGTCGCGGGCCACCTGGCTCAGGCCCCGGATGTTGCCCAGAAAACGCTCGGCAATGGCCATCCCGGCGGCATCGTCCCGGGCGCTGTTGATGCGCATCCCGGACGACAGGCGCTGCATCGCCGTGGACAGCAGCTGGTTGGATTTGTAGAGGCTCGATTGCGAGAACAGCGCCAGGGTGCTGGAGTTGATGCCGGTCATGGTGCTGCCTCCTTGTGCAGAGAAAGGGGACGCGATACCCTCGCGCCAGTGCTCAGAATTTAAGCACATTGGCACTTCTTGTCAAAACGCGGCGGCCCATCCCGGCCACGCCGGCATGGGCAAGTTCCTACAATCGCGCCCATGACTTTGCCCCGTACCCTGCCCCACTACACCCGCGCCCGGCAACTGCCCGCCCTTCTGCAACAGCGCATTGCCATTCTGGATGGCGCCATGGGCACCATGATCCAGCGCTTCAAGCTCACCGAAGCCCAGTACCGGGGCGAGCGCTTTGCCGATTTCGCCCACGACGTGAAGGGCAACAACGAGCTGCTTTCGCTCACCCGCCCGGACGTGATCCGCGACATCCACGAAGGCTATCTGGCCGCCGGGGCCGACCTGGTCGAAACCAACACCTTCGGCGCCACCAGCATCGCCCAGGACGATTACCACATGGGCCACCTGGCCTACGAGATGAACCTGGAAAGCGCCCGGCTGGCCCGCGCTGCGTGCGACAAGTTCTCCACGCCCGACCACCCACGCTTTGTTGCCGGGGCGCTTGGCCCGACGCCCAAAACCGCCAGCATCAGCCCGGACGTGAACGACCCCGGCGCCCGCAACGTCACCTTCGAGCAGTTGCGCGTGGCCTATCTGGAGCAGACCCTGGGCCTGATCGCCGGCGGCGCGGACGTGATTCTGGTCGAGACGATTTTCGACACCCTGAACGCCAAGGCCGCACTGTTCGCCGTGGACGAAGCCTTCGAGCAAAGCGGCGAGGTGCTGCCCATCATGATCAGCGGCACGGTGACCGATGCCTCGGGCCGCATTCTTTCCGGCCAGACCGTCACCGCCTTCTGGCACAGCGTGCGCCATGCCAACCCGCTGTCGGTCGGCCTGAACTGCGCCCTGGGCGCGGCGCTGATGCGCCCCTACATCCAGGAGCTGGCCAAGGCCGCGCCGGACACCTTCATCAGCTGCTACCCCAACGCCGGCCTGCCCAACCCGATGAGCGACACCGGCTTCGACGAGACGCCGGAAGTCACCAGCCGCCTGGTGCACGAGTTCGCCGCCGAGGGGCTGGTGAACATCCTGGGCGGCTGCTGCGGCACCACGCCCGACCACATCGGCGCAATCGCCCAGGCCGTCGCGCCCGTGCCCACGCGCAAGCTGTTTTACGGAGCGCTGGAATAAACGATAGCTGCTGTCGCTTGTCATCCAACGATTTCAGAATGATTTTCATCTGAAATCCTTATATAAAAAGCGGGAACAGCTATCAATAAACAAACCCGGAGACACCCATGAAAAAAGTTTTGCAAACCCTGCGCGTGCTGGAAATCGGCGGCCTCGGCCCCGGCCCGTTCTGCGCCATGCACCTGGCGGACCTGGGGGCGGACGTGATCTCCCTGGTGCGCCCCGGCAACGGCGGCACGCCGATCACGGGCGACCTGCTCAACCGGGGCAAGCGTTCGGTGTTCGCCGACCTCAAAGCCCCCGAGGGCCGCGATCTGGTTCTGCAACTGATGGCCCAGGCCGACATCCTCATCGAAGGGATGCGCCCCGGCAGCATGGAGCGCCTGGGCCTGGGGCCGCAGGAATGCCACGCCATCCACCCCGCCCTGGTCTATGGCCGCATGACCGGCTGGGGCCAGAGCGGCCCGCTGGCGCACACGGCGGGGCACGATGCGAATTACGCGGCCCTCAGCGGCGCGACGTGGGGCTGCAGCCCGGCGGATGCCCGCCCCGTCGCGCCCTTCGGCGTGCTGGGCGACATCGGCGGCGGGGCGCTGTACCTGATGACGGGGCTGCTGGCCGGGGTGCTACAGGCACGCGCCACCGGCCAGGGCACCGTGGTGGATGCCGCCATCGTCGATGGCGCGGCGCACATGCTCAACCTCAACCTCAGCATGTATTCCACCGGCCTGGTGGGCGACACGCGCGACACCAGCGTACACACCACGGCGCCGTTCTACGACACCTACGTCTGCGCCGATGGCGAGCACATCGTCGTCGGCCCCATCGAGCCGCAGTTCTACCAATTGCTGCTGCAACGGCTGGGCCTGGAGGGCGACCCGGACTTCACCGGCGACCAATGGGACCGCAGCGCCTGGCCCCGGCGCCGCGCCCGGCTGGCGGCCCTGTTTCTGCAACACCCACAGGCCCACTGGCAAGCCCTGCTGGAAGGCACGGATGCCTGCCTTACCGCCGTCCTCAGCCCGCAGGCCGCGCTGCACCACCCCCATCTGCAGGCCCGTGGCGTGTACGCCGCGCCCGGCGGCACGCTGCAGGCCAGCCCGGCCCCACGCTTTGGCGCGGCGCCCTACCCCATCAACCCCAGCGGCCCCGCCGGGGCGCACACCGAGGCGCTGCTGCACACCCTGGCCCAGGGCGGCAGCGGCTGGCGGGTGTAGGAACGTGTTCAATGTCTTTTCCCGCCGTCATTCCCGCGCAGGCGGGAATCCAGTAGCGGCCTTACCTGAATCGCTGCTTCGCTCGTCGCCAGCGCTGCTGCCGGACACCCGCCTGCGTGGGTGTGACGGCCGGTAAGGGTAAGTGCGAAGAGGAATTTTGAAAGAAGCCCACCATGTCCCCTGATTTCGTTACCGCCCTGCGCCAGCGCTTTGCCGACCAATGTTCCACCGCCGCCGCCGTGCGTGAACAGCATGGCCGCGATGAAGGGGCGATCACCGCGCCGCCGCCCGATGCCGTGGTGTTTGCCGAAAGCACCCAGGACGTGCAGGACGCCGTGCGCCTGTGCGCCGAATACGGCGTGCCCATCGTCGCCTACGGCGCGGGCACCTCGCTGGAAGGGCATCTGCTGGCCGTGCAGGGCGGCATCAGCCTGGACGTGAGCCGCATGAACCAGGTGCTGCACGTCCATGCCGAGGACATGACGGTGACCGTGCAGCCCGGCATCCGGCGCAAGGCGCTCAATGAGGCCATCAAGGACCTGGGCCTGTTCTTTCCCATCGACCCCGGCGCGGACGCCACCCTCGGCGGCATGACCGCCACCCGCGCCAGCGGCACCAATGCCGTGCGCTACGGCACCATGCGCGAGAACGTGCTGGCGCTGCAGGCCGTCACCGCCAGCGGCGACCTCATCCGCACCGGCAACCGCGCCAAGAAAAGCGCAGCGGGCTACGACCTGACGCGCCTGCTGGTCGGCAGCGAAGGCACGCTGGGCATCTTCACCGAAATCACCCTGCGCCTGCACCCCCTGCCCGAGGCCGTGCGCGCCGCCACCTGCACCTTTGCCAGCATTGCCGATGCCGTACACACCGTGATTGAAACCATCCAACTGGGCGTGCCCATTGCGCGGGTTGAGCTGCTGGATGCCGCCACCGTGGGCATGGTCAATCGCTACAGCCAACTGAGCTTGCGCGAAGCGCCCATGCTGCTGATGGAATTTCACGGCTCCCCAGCGGGCGTGCAGGAACAGGTCGAGCAAGTGCAGGCCATTGCCGCCGAGCACCGGGCGCAAGATTTTGAATGGGCCGAAACGCCTGAAGAGCGCACCCGCTTGTTCACCGCCCGGCACAACGCCTACTTTGCCGGGGTGCAAAGCCGCCCGGGCAGCCGCTGCATCACTACCGATGCCTGCGTACCCATCTCGCGCCTGGCCGATGCGCTGCTGGAGTCGGTGCAGGACGCACAAGACAGCGCCATCCCCTTCTTCTTGGTGGGCCACGTGGGCGACGGCAACTTTCACTTTGGCTACCTGATCGACCCCGACGACGCAGCCGAGCGCGACCGTGCCGAGCAGCTCAACCACCGCCTGGTCAGCCGCGCCATCGCCATGGACGGCACCTGCACCGGCGAGCACGGCATAGGCATCCACAAACAAGATTTTTTGCGCGAAGAATGCGGCGACGGCGCCATTGCCATGATGCGGGCCATCAAGACCGCGCTGGATCCGCAGGGCATCCTCAACCCGGGCAAAATCTTTTAGAACGCGAACACGTCCTAAGGCATTATTTGTGCTGAAAAAACCACTTTTACGCACACCATGATGACCTCTGTTTATTTCCCTTGGGGCAAGCTCACGCGCTCCACACAGCCGCCTGCAACCCATAGCCTGTTGGATCATATGACCGACGTTGCTGCTGTCATGGCGGTGCTGGTGTGCCAGCCGTCCATCGCCCGTGCACTGGAGCGCACTGCCGGGCGCAGCCTGCACGACAGCGACCGCGCACGCCTCACGGCGCTGGCTTTTTTGCATGACCTTGGCAAGGCCAACGCAGGGTTTCAAGGACGCTATTGGGATAGCGAACAACGTCCTGCGGGCTGGCCCGGGTTTGCCGGGCATGGAAGCCAAGGCTGGGATTTGATCGCCCAGTGGATTGCTGGTGAACCTTGGGCGGAGCGCGTCGCAGCCGGTTTGCCACTGGATGCCATCAACAACCACTGGGGCGATGCTTGGCTACCGCTGCTGCACGCCAGCATCAGCCACCATGGTCAGCCTGTGGCCGATGAAGACAGCCGCTGGTGCTGGCAAGCGGCGCAGCACCAAGGCCAGGTGCTGTACGACCCGGCCCAGGCTTTGACTGCCATCGGCGCTGCCGTGCTGGCGCAGTACCCACAGGCCTTTGTGAGCGATGCACCAGAGTTGCCTGCCAGCGCCGCGTTTTCCCACCTGTTTGCCGGTTTGGTGCAGTTGGCCGATTGGTTGGCTTCTGACAACCGTCCTGGTTTTTTTGCCTATACGCAATCCGGAGAAGTTCGTTCAAAAACAGCCTCAACCCTTGCAGATAAAGCGCTAAAAGCTATCGGTTTAATCACGAAGGAAACATCCCAACGCCTGCAGCACACCTCCACCGACTTCGCCCAAGTCTTTGGCCTGGGCGACGAAGGGAAAGCACGGCCTATGCAAACCGCTTTGGCCGATTTATCCCTGGGGCCGGTCGTGGTGCTGGAGGCGGAAACCGGCAGCGGCAAAACCGAGGCGGCCTTGTGGCGCTTTTTGCACTTGTGGCGCGCAGGGCTGGTGGATGCGCTGTACTTCGCCCTGCCCACGCGCGTGGCGGCAACGCAGTTGTATGAGCGGGTGCAGGCGTTTGTGCAGCGGGCTTGGGGTATTTCAGGTGGGGATATACCGGTGGTCGTGCGTGCCTTGCCAGGTTATGCAGCTGCTGATGGGCACAGTTACCAACCGCTGCCGGGCTTTCAAGTGCTGTGGAGCGATCAGCCGGGCGATGCCCAGGCCGAGCGCCGCTGGGCCGCTGAGTCGCCCAAACGCTATCTGGCCGCACCGATCGCTGTGGGCACCATCGACCAGGCATTGCTGGCCGCCTTACAGGTAAAACATGCGCATCTGCGCCATGCACTGCTGGCACGCAGTCTGCTGGTGATTGATGAAGTTCACGCGTCAGATGCCTACATGACGCGCCTGACCGAACAACTGCTGCAAGCGCACACCGCTTGCGCTGGTCAGGCGCTGCTGCTGTCCGCCACGTTGGGGGCCGTGGCGCAATCGCGTTATCTACGCTTGGGGCAGCGCGGGCCAGCCCCATTGCCAACTCTGGAACAAGCACAGGCGCTGGCGTACCCGGCCATCAGCCATCGCCATGCCAAGGGTATGCGAGCGCACCCCGTGGAAGGCAATGCACGCCATAAAACCGTGCATTGGGCGTTGCTTGATGCGATTGCCGATCCCCAGCGCATTGCCGCTTTGGCCGTCAATGCCGCTGCCCAAGGCGCACGCGTACTGGTGGTGCGCAACACCGTTCCTGCTGCCATTGCCACCGTGCAGGCGGTGGAGGCACTGGCGCAGGAGCGCAGCTTGGACGTGCTGTTCAAAGTGAAAGGTGTCAGCACCCTGCACCACAGCCGCTTCAGCCGGGCTGACCGCCCCCTGCTCGATGCGCAAGTACAGGCGCAAATGGGCAAAGAGCGGATGCCGCGCCCGGGCGATGCTGGGCTGGTGATTGTTGGTACACAAACACTAGAGCAAAGCCTGGACATTGACGCAGATTTGCTCATCACGGATCTGTGCCCCATGGATGTACTTTTGCAACGTCTGGGTCGCCTGCATCGCCACCATCGGGCGCAGCGCCCCGCAGGCTTTGAGCAGGCGCGTGCTTGGGTACTGACCCCTGCGGGGCACGATTTGGCACCCCTGCTGCAACGCCAGCAGTTTGGCCTGGGGCCAATCCGCCGCCAAGGCCAACCCATGGGTGGCGTTTATCCCGATGTGCGCGTGCTGCTGGCCACCCAAAACCTGATCGCTGCAGCTCCCACACGCAGCATTCCGGCAGACAACCGGCTGCTGGTGGAGCAGGCTACACACCCCAACGCTTTGGATGCCATTGCACAGACGCTGGGGGCGGCTGGAGTGCGCTTTGCTCAAGA
The DNA here is from genome assembly GCA_902175065.1 of uncultured Comamonas sp. Lineage (GTDB taxonomy): Bacteria > Pseudomonadota > Gammaproteobacteria > Burkholderiales > Burkholderiaceae_C > Comamonas. The sequence continues at coordinate 54,028 of CABIIJ010000041.1, forward strand.
GTACGAAGGTGCGTTGGCCGCACTGAAAACAACCGCCAACCTACACACCCTGGCGTTTGAAAAAGAGTTTGGCGCGCAGTATTTCCCGCCACACAACGACATCGGCACCCGCTTAGGCGCAGCCGACCGCCTGCTGGTGTTCGAGGGGCCCGCCCCTATTGGCCCCTTCGGTCAGCCTGTGCAGCAACTGGCGCTGCGCCACCACTTGGTAGAGCCAGGCTTGCCGCCCGACACCCAACCCCAAGCCACCAGGCCCCTGGAGGGAGAGGGCTTTGATTTCAGCTTAGGTGTACGTAATTACCGCTATAGTCGTTGGGGCCTAGAGCGCCTGCCTTAATAAGCTCTTTTCATTTCCTCATCAACGTAAGTAGCTATTTAATTTATAGCATAAGTACAGGAGGAGTCCCATGCTGTCCACCGGCTTGCATTGGAATGTGTTGGATGAAACACTACTTCGCTGGCGCAGCCACCCCGCTGGCATGGCACACAGCGGCAGCCTGCCGCAGCTATTGGCGGCTTTAGCGGCCAACGAGGTGCGCGACTTTCCCGCCCTGCGCCCGCATCAGCGCCACCCCTGGCATGCTTTTTTGGTACAGCTGGCGGCAATTGCGCTGCACCATGCGGGGCAGAGCGAACCGTGGCAAGACGCGCAAGATTGGCGTGCAGCATTGCTGGCACTCACACCGGGTGATCCCGATGGCGCAGCCTGGTGTTTAGTGGCCCCGCCACATCGGCCTGCGCTGCTGCAAGCGCCGGTGCCGGGTGGTATTGCTGACTGGGATACGGATATTCGTGCGCCAGATCGCATGGACATGATTGGCACCTCCAAAAACCATGATTTGAAACGTGCGCGTGCAGGGCAGGCGAATGCGAATGATTGGTTCTTTGCTCTTGTGAGCTTGCAAACTCAAGCCGGTAGCAACAGTGGTTCCTACAAGGGTATTTCTCGCATGAACAGCGGTGCAGGTAGTCGCCCCAGCATTGGTGTTTCGCAGCAAAGCGCTGCTTTTTCCCAACGATGGCGTGATGACGCAATCGCCTTGTTGCGTGCTCGTGAGGCTATTGCCGACACCTACGAGCTGCCTGCGCACGGAGGCCTGTCATTGCTCTGGCTTGTACCGTGGGATGGGAAAGCTTCATTGAACTTTCAAACCCTCGACCCTTGTTATATTGAAATTTGTAGACGTCTCAGGCTAGAGATGCGGGAGGGCTCAGTTTTTGCACGCACTACTAAAACTCCGGCATCTCGTATCCAGGAAAACGAGGCGCGCAAAGGGCGCACAGGAGATTTTTGGACACCTATTGATAAAGAGGGTGAAAAAATCATGGCTGTCCCAAGGCAAGGGTTCGGTTATCAGTTGGTCACCAAACTATTCATTGAGGCCGGACACTTTGAGCCCGCTCCCGCGCAAGCCTTATTGCATTCGAATAGTGCTGCTCCGCTAGAGCTGGTGTGCAAAGGAATAGCGCCCGACGGCAATAGCAAAACATCGGGCTACCACGAGCGTCGGGTGCCCATCTCCCCCAAGCTTCGCAAAAAAATTGCTGGTGATCAACGCCCACTGGTAGCGGGGCAAGCGAAACGGCGTATCGAAGCCATTTCTGCAATCCGTGGATTGCTCAAAGATGCCCTTTACCTGCTCTTTGAAAATGGACTTCCACAAGTGCAAGGCAAAAAGAAAAATCCAACGTCAGATGATCGTGCCAGCCGCTTTGCCCAGCCTTTTGAGCAACAGGAAGATGCCCGCTTTTTTGACGATCTGAATGTGCAGATCGAAGCCGAAAGCGAGGAGCAAGAAGATGCCGTTTATCTGGCCTGGCTGCTGGGCCTGGCCGATCGTGCCCAGGCTGTGCTGACCAACGCTTTTCACGCTGGCCCGCGCAGCGCCATGCAGCGCTACAAGGCCCAATCAGCGGCGTTATCGCGCTTTCATGCCGGGTTGCGCGGTGGCAAAAAACCGCTGTTTCCAGAGCTGGTAGCGCATTACGCTGCGCAACGTGAAAGCGCACACCCTACCCCGTGTTCCACCCCATCGTCCCAAGGAGATGCCTCTTGCTCGACACCGCAGAACCCGCAATTGCCGCCTCAGCAACTGAGCCTGCTGTGAGCAGGCCCGTTGGGCACCGCCCGTTTGACGCGCTGGCCGCGCACACCACCAGCCACGGCACCAGCACGGGCGAGCGTGCGGCGCTGGCACGGCTGTCGCCTGGGCAGCCCCTGCGCCCACACGAAATTGCCGCCCTGGCGCGTGCCCTCATCGCCGCAAATTTAAACCCCGAGCAATGGCAAAGCGCTGCCTGGCAGCGCTGGGCCTTGATCGCCCACGGCATCGCCTTGGCCGGACACGATGCGGCGGGCAGGCTGGGCGCGCAACTGGCCCGGGCAAAGGTGTCCGAACCGCGCGTCACCCGCCTTTTGACGGCACGCGGCAGTGCTTTTGCGCAACTGCTGCCGCGTCTGCTGCGCCTGCTGGCCAGCCAGGGCGTGCGCCCCAACTGGCGCGAGCTGGGGCCGCTCATCCTCAAAGAAAGCAGCAACGACAGTACCGACCAGGCCGAGGCCGAAGACATCCGCCTGCGTATCGCCGGCGCTTATTTTTCCGAACTTTCCAAGATGGAAAAAGGCGGCTAACGCCCGACCAGCAAGCGCAAGTAGCTATCAAGAACATACCGAACACCGACAAATTTTCTGGAGCACCCCATGACTCTTCCCCGTTTCCTGCAAATCCACACCCTGCACAACTACAGCGCCACCTTGCTCAACCGCGACGATGCGGGGCTGTCCAAGCGCCTGCCCTATGGCGATGCCATCCGCACGCGCATTTCCTCGCAGTGCTTGAAACGCCATTGGCGCGTGGCTGACGATGCATTTGCGCTCAAAAATCTGGACGTGCCAATGGCGGTGCGTTCGCGTGAAACGCCGCGCCTCATCAAAGAACGCCTGCAAACCGCTGGCGTGGCCGAACCACTGGCACAAATCGCCGTCGAGGGTTTGCGTGCGGCGGGCTTGGTGGACAAGGCCAAAGACCTCAAAGGCAAGGAAGCGCTGGAAACCGGCCAAGCCGTGCTGCTGGGCTATGCCGAAATCGAATACCTGGTGCAGCGCTGCGCGGCGCTGACGACCGAACACACTGAGGAAAAGGCCCTCAAAGCAGCGGTTGCCGCCTTCTTGAAAGAAGAAAAGAAAAACCTTGAAGCCTTGCGCCTGGGCAGCGGCCTGGAATCGGCCCTGTTTGGCCGTATGGTCACCTCTGATGTGCTGGCAAGCCGCGATGCTGCCGTCTATGTGGCCCATGCCTTTACGGTCCATGAAGCGCAAGTGGAAAACGACTACTTCACCGTGGTCGACGATCTGCTGCGAGACGCTGGTGAAGTCGGTTCTGCCGGTATTTTTGACACTGAATTGGCCAGCGGCCTGTACTACGGCTACGTGGTCGTCGATCTGCCGCAGCTCATCGCCAACCTGGAAGGCGTGAAGATCACCGACTGGGCCAACATCACCCCCGAACAGCGTGCCCTGGCGGGTCGTGTAGTGCAAAGTCTGCTGCACCTGGTGGCCACCGTCAGCCCTGGAGCCAAGCGCGGCTCGACCGCCCCGTTCGAGTGGGCCAAATTCATGCTGGTAGAGGCGGGCGACTGGCAGCCGCGCAGCCTGGCCGGGGCGTTTCACAGCGCGTTGTCCACACGCCAACCACAACTGCGCCAAACGGCAGTGCAAGCCCTGTCCGATGAAATCCAACGCCTGGATGCGGCCTATGGCGCACCGTTGGCACGGCGTTTTCTGACCGTTGATGACGTGGCTGTACCGGGAGCGCAGCGCCTGTCACTCACCGCCCTGGCCGACTGGGCACGTGAAGCGGTGGTGCAAGCGCAGGTGGAGGCTTAAAGCGTGCGCCGCCACCTTGTATTACGGCTGGCCTCTCCCCTGATCGCCTTTGGCGGCGAGGCCATTGACAGCCTGGGCGTGGTTCGGGATTTTCCCGCGCTCTCCATGGTCACCGGCCTGTTGGCCAACGCCTTTGGCTGGGATCGTGGTGATGCGCAGGCACATCACCGGCTGCAAGAGCGCTTGCGCCTGGGCTGTGTGCTGGTGCCTGGGGCACAGCGCCTTCAGGACTTTCAAACGGCCCAATTGGGCAAAGACGACAAGGGTTGGACGACTTGGGGCGTGCCTGAGGAGCGTGCGGGCGGTGCAGGTACTTATGCTGGTCCGCACCTACGTTACCGTGATTACCACGCCGATCTGACCGCCTGGGTGGCCTTGGCCCTGCTACCTGCCGAAGAAGCCCCCACCCTGGAAACTATCGCCAACGCCTTGGACAAACCGGCCCGCCCGCTATTCATTGGCCGCAAGCCTTGCTTACCAACTGATCGACTGGTAGCGGGCTGGCAAGATGCTGCCGACGTTCGCAGCGCCCTGCAAGCCATCGTCAAAGCCCAACAACTTCACACCAGCCAACCCCAGCCCTGGCCTGCACAATGGCCGGACGGTGAAGGCCGCCAGATAGGCGACCGCCTTCTCGATGTTTGCGACGAGCGCAATTGGCACACTCAGTTGCACGGCGGCTGGCGGCCTGTGCGCCAAGGGCTGCTATATCCGCAGGAGGTGTCGGCATGAGTCATACCACTGCCTTGCATTTGCTGCATATGCAGCCGGATACTCGTTTGCTGGCCACGTGGATGGTGCGCTACCGCACACAGGATGAGGGAGAGGCACTCCATGGCCTGCTGCGTGCGGCATTTGGCACACAAGCCCCGCAGCCCTTTCGTTACCTTGACGAGCAGCGTGGCTTGCTTGCTTATACCAAGATGGATGCAGCAACGCTGGAGCAACAAGTGGCGTTGGCTGATCCACAGGCAGCCCGCATCCTGGGGCTGGGTGCTGGACAAGGGCAAGACGGCTACCGCCTGCGTCCCTTTCCCACCGTCTGGCCGCAAGGCAAGGAGCTGGGGTTTGAGGTGCGCGTGCGCCCCACCGTGCGCGGAGCCAAAGGCGAGCAAGATGCTTTTTTGCACGCTGTGGCGGCCGCTGACGGGAAAGAAGGCGCTTTCGTCTCGCGCGAGGCGGTGTACGCCGATTGGCTGCGTGCCCAACTGTGCCAACGCTCTGGCCAGCCGTCCCAGCCCTGGCAAGGGGCGGCGGAGCTGTTGGACGTGCAATTGAGCGCCTTTGCTCGCAGCCGTATTCACCGTCACAGCCAAGCAGGGGCGAATACCGCCCGCAAAGGCCGCACCATTGATGGCCCGGATGCCACCCTGACAGGGCGCTTGCGCGTAAACGACCCGGCAGCGTTTGCCCTCCTGCTGGCACGCGGCATCGGGCGGCACCGCAGCTATGGCTTTGGCATGGTGTTGCTGCGCCGCGCTGATGGGTAGAGGAAAGCGCACATGCTCAAGGGCCGTCTGGGTTTGGAAAAAGCCCGCATTCCCCACGCCGACCGCCACGGCTTGCTGTGGCTCTCGCGTGGGGAGCTGTGTGTGATCGATGGTTGCCTGCACTTTGTGCGTGGCAAAGACAGCCTGACACCTGGCATCGATCAAATCCCGCACCAGTCCGTTTCGATGATTCTGCTAGGTCCAGGCAGCAGCGTAACGCATGATGCATTGCGCCTACTGGCGCGGCACGGAACTTTGCTGGCGGCGGTAGGTGAAGACGGCGTGCGCAGCTATACCGCACCGCCTCTGTTGCCCGACCGCTCCGATGTGGCCCGCCGCCAGGCCGAGCTGTGGGGCAACCAGCGCCGACGTATCAGTGTGGCCCGCCATATGTACGCGCTGCGCTTGGGTGAACATCTGCCGCACCGCGATTTGGACACCTTGCGTGGCATCGAAGGCTCCCGCGTCAAAGCCATGTATGGACTGATGGCGAACAAATACGGCATCACTTGGAAAGGCCGCCACTATGATCGTGCCAATCCCAATGCGACGGACATCCCCAACCAAGCTATCAATCACGCCGCTACCGCTGTGCAAGCTGCTGCCGCTATTGCCGTGCAGGCCGTAGCCGCACTGCCACCGTTGGGGTTTATCCATGAGGATTCGGGGCAGTCCTTTGTACTGGACATTGCCGACCTGTACCGTGACAGCATGACATTGAGCATCGCATTTACAGCGGCCAAACAAGCTGAGAAATCCAATGAACCGATAGATCGATTGGTACGGCGCGAAGCTGCCATGGTGTTTCGCAAGCAGGGGGTGATCCCCTCGATGATCGACAGTATCCAAACCGTTTTGCGTATGGACGAGGTGCGGCATGGCGCTGGTCACGATAGTCATACGTGACATGGCCAACCGTTACCACGGCTTTTTGTCATCGGTGATGCTGGAGGTCGCCCCTAATGTGTTCATCGCTCCCAGGATGAACCCTGGCGTGCGCGAGCGCGTGTGGAGTGTGTTGAGCGACTGGTATGCCTATGAACCTCAAGGCAGCGCCGTCATGGTTTGGCGTGATAGCAACGCCACGGGCGGCGTAGGCATTTCCAGCTTGGGCACTCCACCGCGTGAGTTGGCGGAGTTGGATGGCATGTGGATCGTGCGACGACACTCATCTGAGGCTAAAAAATCTCTTTAAAATCACGTGTCACTTTGGTAATTTTCTCTGGTATGTCAAGTGGTTATGCTCTAGAGGTTGCCCCGCGCGAGCGGGGATAGGCCCGCGCGGAGGAAAGCGCCCTGGCGCAGGTCGTAGGTTGCCCCGCGCGAGCGGGGATAGGCCCGCCCCCTTGGGTGATCGAGGGCGAGCCGCAGGGGTTGCCCCGCGCGAGCGGGGATAGGCCCTACTGGCCAGCCCGGCTTATGCCCGCCGCATCGGTTGCCCCGCGCGAGCGGGGATAGGCCCCGTTGCTTGGCAGCGCGGTCAATGCGCTGTTCGGTTGCCCCGCGCGAGCGGGGATAGGCCCGAGGAGGCCGAGAAATGGCTGATTGCACTTCCGGTTGCCCCGCGCGAGCGGGGATAGGCCCGATGCGATTTGCTGCAAATGCCCCACGAATTGGGTTGCCCCGCGCGAGCGGGGATAGGCCCAAGTCAGTAGCGAACGCTCGGTTGCGCCCTTCGGTTGCCCCGCGCGAGCGGGGATAGGCCCTCGCCCCGCAATATGACATCCTGGACGAAAGCGGTTGCCCCGCGCGAGCGGGGATAGGCCCCGAAGGTTGTCTCTCAAGGCAAGCTCCCTTACGGTTGCCCCGCGCGAGCGGGGATAGGCCCCAGCTCCTACACCTAGTAGCCCATGGCAAGTAGGTTGCCCCGCGCGAGCGGGGATAGGCCCGCAGCAATGACCGGATGACATCAGTCATCGAAGGTTGCCCCGCGCGAGCGGGGATAGGCCCGGAGAAGACTTGGACGAAGCAGTTGACGCCGCGGTTGCCCCGCGCGAGCGGGGATAGGCCCACACGCCCCCCGCCCTTGCGCAATGGATTGTTGGTTGCCCCGCGCGAGCGGGGATAGGCCCGACATGTAGGCCCGCACGATGGCCCGCTGGGCGGTTGCCCCGCGCGAGCGGGGATAGGCCCAAAGACCGACCGATCTACCGCCAAGGTCTTTAGGTTGCCCCGCGCGAGCGGGGATAGGCCCAGCACGGCAACGGTTTCCATTGATAGCTCCAAGGTTGCCCCGCGCGAGCGGGGATAGGCCCCGTATCTGCTGGAATGCGGGCCTATCCAGTGAGGTTGCCCCGCGCGAGCGGGGATAGGCCCGCGGATGGGGGCCAGCAGGGTATTGATGCGGCGGTTGCCCCGCGCGAGCGGGGATAGGCCCCAAGATTGACGAGCAAACCCACGATCTGTGGCGGTTGCCCCGCGCGAGCGGGGATAGGCCCAAGCAATCGCTTCCAGGTCTCAGCGTCGCGCTGGTTGCCCCGCGCGAGCGGGGATAGGCCCCGTCAGGAGGCCACGGAATGAGCTTCGAGGACGGTTGCCCCGCGCGAGCGGGGATAGGCCCATAGCCTCTACGTAATCCAGCAAGCGCAGGCGGGTTGCCCCGCGCGAGCGGGGATAGGCCCAAGCCGCAGTTCAAGCGACCCATTCACCCGCTGGTTGCCCCGCGCGAGCGGGGATAGGCCCTGGATTCGCAAGCCCTGGTACAAGTCTGCCGAGGTTGCCCCGCGCGAGCGGGGATAGGCCCTTGGCAGCTACGGATGCTACTGCACTCGTAGGGGTTGCCCCGCGCGAGCGGGGATAGGCCCAAATACAGGGTCAATCTGTGGAAGCTCTACAGGGGTTGCCCCGCGCGAGCGGGGATAGGCCCCAGCAGCCCTCACACCAGCCGCCAATCCAGGAGGTTGCCCCGCGCGAGCGGGGATAGGCCCTGCTCGCCTTGCCCTTATCCACCTGAACGAAAGGTTGCCCCGCGCGAGCGGGGATAGGCCCCAACCGGCAGCGATGGAACTGCCAATCAGTGCGGTTGCCCCGCGCGAGCGGGGATAGGCCCCCATCTTGTTACCCTCCCTTTTTTTAGTCCTGGGTTGCCCCGCGCGAGCGGGGATAGGCCCTTTGGCTAGTGGCGCTGGTTTCTTCGGATGCCCGGTTGCCCCGCGCGAGCGGGGATAGGCCCTGAAAGACCGGCTACCGCAGTTTGCCGACCTCGGTTGCCCCGCGCGAGCGGGGATAGGCCCGTGTCTCGAACCGAGGTCAGCGGTTCTGCTTTGGTTGCCCCGCGCGAGCGGGGATAGGCCTATATGGCGCCGCTGCACTGCGTGGATGCGTGGGGTTGCCCCGCGCGAGCGGGGATAGGCCCCATTGCGAGTCCAGAGTTGCCCATTCGACCATGGTTGCCCCGCGCGAGCGGGGATAGGCCCTACTAAAGATGGCACTGAAAAAGCGGACTGCAGGTTGCCCCGCGCGAGCGGGGATAGGCCCCTGGACGGTGCCAACCTGGGCGGAGACATCAAGGTTGCCCCGCGCGAGCGGGGATAGGCCCACCACGTCGGCCATGACGATCATTCAGGATCAGGTTGCCCCGCGCGAGCAGGGATAGGCCCTTGGCCTGATTGAAAATAGCCTGGCGTTCCCCTACGAGAACGTGCATCTGGTGCCGGACATGTACCTCTTCCAGCCCGGCAGCGCCGCCTACGTGCAGGCAGCCAACCAGTTCCTGGGCGACCAGCTGCTGTTCGGCTCGTCCTACACCTTCCGCCCCATCCGCCAGAGCATTGACGACTTCCTGGCGCTGGGCTTTGACGAAGCCGTCCTGCCGCGCCTGCTGCACGACAACGCCGCGCGGCTGTTCAAGCTGTAAGCGGCAAAACTATCAAAAAAGAGAGCTTTTTCCACTATTGAGAAAAGGGTTTCATGGTGAAAACATCATGAATCCCTTTATTTATCAGTGGACACAGCTTCTTTTTAAAGCGTGGTGCCTGGCTGTATGACGCGCAGCACCTCCTGGCCGTACTTCTCCAGCTTGCTCGCGCCAATGCCGCTGATGCCCTGCAGGTCTTCCAGGCTTTGCGGGTGGCGCTGGGCAATCGCCGCCAGCGTGGCGTCGTGGAAGATGACGTAGGCAGGCAGGTCGTGCGCCTTGGCCACTTCGCTGCGCCAGGCCTTGAGGTTGATGAAGCGGGCCTGCGCGTCCGGCCCCAGGTCCTGCGCGGCGACGTTGGCCGGGGTGCCCTTGGGGCGGCGCGTGCGGGCGGCGGCCACGCTTTCGCGCAGCAGCACCTGCACCTGGCCTTGCAGCACGGCGCGGGAGGCGTCGGTCAGCACCAGGGTGTCGAACACATGGCCGCTGTTTTCGCTGGTCACCTTGTGCAGGCCCAGCGCCCCGGTGGCCAGCAGCTGGCGCATCACGGCGCGTAGCTGCGCCTCGGAATACTGCGCCCCGACACCGAAGGTGGACAGGCCGTCGTGCCCGTACTGGCGCACCTTGTCCGAATCCTTGCCGCGCAGCACGTCCATGATGTGACCCGCGCCAAAGGTGAGTTGGCTTTTCTGGTGCACGCGGTAGATGGTGGAGAGCAGCTTGCGTGCCGCATCGGTGCCATCCCACACCGCCGGGGGCTGCAAACAGTTGTCGCAATTGCCGCAGGGGCCGCTGGCCTCGCCAAAGTAGGCCAGCAGGCGCTGGCGGCGGCAGTCGGTGGCTTCGGCCAGGGTGAGCAGGGCGTCCAGCTTGCCGCGCAGCACGGTCTTGAAGGCTTCCTCGGCCTCGCCCTCGTCGATCATGCGCCGCTGGTTCACCACGTCGGACAGGCCATAGGCCATCCACGCCTGCGCAGGCAGGCCGTCGCGCCCGGCGCGGCCCGTTTCCTGGTAGTAGCTTTCGATGTTCTTGGGCATGTCGACGTGGGCGACGAAGCGCACGTCCGGCTTGTCGATGCCCATGCCGAAGGCGATGGTGGCAACCATGACCACGCCTTCCTCGCGCAGAAACCGGTGCTGATTGCCCGCCCGCACGTCCGGCGGCAGCCCGGCGTGGTACGGCAGGGCGTGAATGCCTTCCCGTTGCAGCTTCTCGGCCAGCTCCTCCACGCGGCGGCGCGATTGGGCGTAGACCACCCCGGCATCGCCTGCGTGCTCGTGCTGGATGAAGCGCAGCAGTTGCGCAAAAGCATCCTTCTTCTCGACGATGCGGTAGCGGATGTTGGGCCGGTCAAAGCTGCTGATGAACTGCTGCGCATTCTGCAAATGCAGGCCCTGCACCATGTCGGCGCGGGTCAGGTCGTCGGCGGTGGCCGTCAGCGCCAGGCGCGGCACACCCGCATAGCGTTCGTGCAGCAGGGCCAGCTGGCGGTATTCGGGGCGGAAGTCGTGGCCCCACTGGCTGACGCAATGCGCCTCGTCAATGGCAAACAGCGCCAGTTGTCCTTGCGCATACAGGTTGTCGAGCAGGCCCAGAAAGCGCGGCGTGACCAGCCGCTCCGGCGCCACGTAGAGCAGGGTGATCTGCCCGCTTTGGAGGCGCCACTCGACCTCCTGCGCCTGTTCGTAGCCCAGGGACGAGTTGAGGAAGGCGGCCTCCACCCCCGCCTCGTGCAGCGCCCCGACCTGGTCGTGCATCAGCGCGATCAGCGGCGAGACGACGATGGTGCAGCCGTGCCCCTGCTGCTGGCGCACGATGGCCGGAATCTGGTAGCACAGGCTTTTGCCCCCGCCCGTGGGCATGAGCACCAGCGCATCGCCCCCGGCGGTGACGTGCTCGACGATGGCCTGCTGCGGCCCGCGAAAACTGTCGTAGCCGAAGACATCGTGCAGGACGGAGTGAGGGGTGGAGGACAAAAAATACCTTTCAGGGTTTGCCGGATGGGTATTTTCCCCCCGGAGGTTCACTATGGTCTGGGAACGCGGTTGCGTTCTGTCACGGAAAGGAGCACTGAAATGAAAAAAACGACCTACACATTCGGCTTCGCCCTGCTTTTTGCCAGCCCCTGGGTGGCGGCGCAAAGCCAAGACAGCAGCAGCATGTATCTGCAAGCCGGCAGCGGCAACCACGGCGCTTATAGCGCAACCGTCGGTGTTGTTTTGCCGTGGAGCTGGTCGCGCAGCCTGGGCAGTGGACAAGTGACGGGGGCGTGGGATCTGGGCCTGGGCTATTTATCGGCCCGCCCGGAGTTTGCCAACCGCCGCAGCGTGACCGCCTTGGGCGCGGGCGTTAATCTGCGCTGGCGACCCGCCAACGGGGTCTCGCGCTGGTTTGTCGAAGCAGGTACGGGGCTGGTCTGGCACAGCCGCCATTACGTCAGCGACGATAAATACTTCAGTACCCGCTACAACTTTGCCTCGCACCTGGGGGTGGGACGCAATTTCGGCCCCCAGGGCCGGCACGCACTGGCGCTGCGCGTGCAGCATATTTCCAATGCCGGGGTGAAAAATCCCAATCCGGGGGACAACTTCCTGCTGGTGCGGTATTCGGTCGCCTTCTAAAAAGAGAGCTGCTTCCACCGGTATTTATTAGATTTTGGATAGATTTTTACCTGAAATCATTCGTATATCAGTGGTCAAAGCTATCATTATTAGTTATTCAGAACCCATCCCCGATTGCTGGAGCCGGGACACAAAACAAAAAACCCGCTGGTCCGAAAAGACAGCGGGTTTTTGACAGTGTGTGGTGCCCATGGGCAGGATCGAACTGCCGACCTCTCCCTTACCAAGGGAGTGCTCTACCACTGAGCCACATGGGCGAAGCCCGCGATTCTATACCAGATTGGTGTTCTGGTGTGGGTACCTGGCCTAGGCCATACTTGCCTCCCTGATCTGAGGCACAGCGGCGGTCGCCATAAAGGGAATCCGCTGTAATAGTAAAAAGCTAACTTCTGGAAGAATCTTTATGGCAAAAACCTCGCTGGACAAATCGAAAATCAAGATCCTGCTGTTCGAAGGCATTCACGAATCGGCGGTGCAGACCTTTCAAAATGCCGGCTACAGCAACGTGGAGTTGCTCTCGCACGCGCTGGAAGGCGATGAACTGAAACAAAAAATCGCCGATGTGCATTTTGTCGGTGTCCGCTCGCGCACCCGGCTCACGCGCGAAGTGCTGGACGCGGCAAACAAGCTGGTCGGCATCGGCTGCTTCTGCATCGGCACCAACCAGGTGGATCTGGTGGCTGCGCAGGAAAAAGGCATCGTCGTCTTCAACGCGCCGTATTCCAACACCCGCTCGGTGGCGGAACTGGTTCTGGCCGAAGCCATCCTGCTGTTGCGTGGCATCCCCGAAAAGAACGCTGTGGCCCACCGGGGCGGGTGGCTGAAGTCGGCCGACAACGCGTTTGAAATTCGGGGCAAAACGCTGGGGATCGTCGGCTATGGCTCGATCGGCACCCAGTTGTCGGTTCTGGCCGAGGGGCTGGGAATGCACGTGATTTTCCACGACGTGGTGGCCAAGCTGCCCCTGGGCAACGCCCACCAGGCGGCATCGCTGGAAGACCTGCTCTCGCGCAGCGATATCGTCACCCTGCACGTGCCGGAATTGCCCTCGACCCAATGGATGATGGGCGAAAAGGAATTCGCCGCGATGAAGTCCGGCAGCATCTTCATCAATGCCGCCCGGGGCACCGTGGTGGTGATCGACGAACTGGTGAAAGTGCTGAAAAGCGGCAAGCTGCTGGGCGCTGCCGTGGACGTGTTCCCGGTCGAACCCAAGAGCAACAAGGACGAATTCATCTCCCCCCTGCGCGGGCTGGACAACGTGATCCTGACGCCGCACATCGGCGGCTCCACCATGGAGGCGCAGGCCAACATCGGCCTGGAAGTGGCCGACAAGCTGGTGCGCTACAGCGACAACGGCACCACCATTTCGGCGGTCAACTTTCCCGAAGTGGCGCTGCCCGAACACCCGGGACAAAACCGCATCCTGCACGTCCACCACAACGTGCCGGGCGTGCTGTCGGCCATCAACCAAGTGTTTGCCGAAAACGGCATCAACGTGGCGGGCCAGTACCTGCGCACCCATGAAAAACTGGGCTACGTGGTGATCGACCTGGAACCCGGCTCTTCCGCCCTGGCGCTGGAGAAGCTGGCGCAAATCCCGGGTACGGTGCGCTGCCGGGTCCTGTTCTAAGCAAGGTAAACGCATTGCTGTGAGCGACATCCTCCCGCCCGGCAATGCAGCGGCCACAGGGGTGCAGCCCGTGGCCGCTGCTGCTTCCGGCCTACCCCACGCAGGGGCCGGGGGCAGCGCATCGACAACCATGGCTGGTGCCACAGCAACCACGGGCACAAACCCCAGTTTTTCTGCCCAGGCACAGGCCCAGGGGGCGATCCGCCCGGAGGCGGTTGCGCCGGCCCATGCCGCAGCAGCGGTGTCCCCGGCAGCGCCCACCAGTCCCGTGGCACAGGCTGCCCAGGTTGCCGTTGCTGCCGCCCAGGCGGCGCTGGCCAGCTCGGTCAACCTTTCCACCCAGGCCCAGCAGGCCGTACGGGTCGAAGCCTTTACGCAATTGGTCGCACAACTGGTGCAGCAGATCGGAGGCACCCAGCTTGCCGGCACCGCATGGCCTGCCAATGGCGTGCCGCCTGCGGTACTGGCGCTGTTATCCGGTCTGGTGCAGCAAGGCACTGCCGGACAGGCATTGCCGCAGCAATTGGTCAGCGCCCAGGCCTGGCCGCAAAACCTGCTGCAAGCAGTGTTGCAGCAGGCGGGCCAGACAGCCAGTCCACCCAGCCTGATCGGGGCGGGGAATATCCCCACGGGTGCTGCAGGGCCGGCCACCATCCCGATTCCGGCATTGCAAAACTGGCTGGTGCTGCAAGGCAGCATCCAGGCCCAGGACGGCACCCGGGGCATGAGTTTGACGTTGAAAGTCCCCACCGCCTGGGCGCAGGCACAGGCCGCCTTGGGAGCAGCGCTGTCGGGTTCCGGGGACAAGGCAGCCGCCAGTGCGGTTTCTCCCATGGCATTGGGTTTCGCGGCGGCACCCGGCAGCACGGGAATGGGCGGGGCGCTGCCGGGGCTGCAACTGTCCTTCGGCGGCAATCTCCAGCAGCTCACCAGCACCGCCTTTGGACTGGTGTTGCAGCCGCAAGCGCTGCCTGGAACGCCCCAATCCATGCAGGCACAGCTGCAAATGCTGCGCACCAGCGCCATCCTGCAACTGGAATTGCAGCCCCTGCCCACCCAGGCGGCACAACAAGCGGTGCAAGCCGTTGCCGCCTACACCCCGGCCCAACTGCTGCCGCAGGAATGGCAAGCCTGGCTGCAAGGCCGTGTCTCCGATCCCTGGGTGCAGATGGCCCAGTTGCACGCCAGCGGCCAACAGCCACGCCAGCAGCAGCACGCCGGGGAGCAGGCCGGCTTGTGTGTGGTGGAAGGCTGTCAGTACCTGGGCCGCGCCGTCTGCGCCCAGCCATTCTGTGCAGAGATGAACTACCTGTGGTCGGTCGCCAGGGCGCAGAGGAGAATCTAGGGCAAATCCATTGATCGTTGGTGCAGCGCACACACAGAGGCGTGCGGCGCCTGTGCAGCCAGAGAGCGCTACAGCAGCGGGTAAAGACACCGCCTGCAGGACGGCAGCGTGATTTACGTGCCGGAATAACGCAACCCCAAGCCGTGCCGCACGGCCAGCACAGCAGCCCCGCACCTACCCTGCGGGGCTGTTTTCATGTTGGACGATGACCGCCGCCATCGGCAATGCGCCCATCCACCAGATGGATGGTGCGCTCGCACTGCCGGGCAATGCGCTCGTCGTGCGTCACCATCAGCACGGCGCAGCCCAGCTCCTGCTGAAAGTGGCGAAACAGAGCGAATACCTCGGCAGCGGAATGGCTGTCCAGGTTGCCGGTGGGTTCGTCCGCCAGCACCAGGGCAGGCTGCGTGACCAGGGCGCGGGCCACGGCCACGCGCTGCTGTTGCCCACCGGAAAGCTGATCGGGCCGGTGCCCGGCAAACCGCTCCAGCCCCACCTGGGCCAGCAGGTGCCGGGCAAATTCGGCTTGCGTGCGCGTAGGTTTGCCGCCGGCCAGCATCAGCGGCATCAGCACGTTTTCCAGTGCGGTAAAAGCGGTGATCAGGTGGTGGAACTGGAACACGAAGCCGATGCTGTGCCCGCGCAATGCCGTGCGCCGGGCATCATCCATCCGGTGGGTGGGCTGTCCCAGCACAAACAGCGCCCCGGCAGTGGGCGTATCCAGCAGACCGATCAAATTCAGCAGCGTGCTTTTGCCGGAGCCGGAACTGCCCACCAGCGCCGCAAAGTCCTGGCGCTGCAGGCGCAGGTGCAGGTCATGCAGCACCTGCACTTCGGTAGGCTTGCCCCGGTTGTAGTGCTTGCACAGGCCTTCCAGACGCAAGACTTCCTGGCCGTGCTCAGACATAGCGAATGGCCTCCACCGGGTTCAGCGCTGCGGCCCGACGGGCGGGAATGGCGGCGGACAGAATCCCCGTCAGGGTGGCCAGCAGCGTGGCCAGCAAGGGTAGCCACAGATCGACGGGGATGGAGAACAAATGCGCTGCAAACAGGTTGAAGATGGCCACCAGCCCATAACTGCTGAGGCTGCCCAGCAAGGCGCCCAGCAGGCCCAGGATGGCCCCTTGCAGCAGGAACACCCGCCGCATCTGCTGCCTGCTGGCCCCCATCGCCCGCAGGATGCCGATTTCGCGCGTGCGCTGCACCACGCTGACGGCCAGCACGCTGGCAATGCCCAGGGACACGCTCAGGGCCACGAACAGCCCCACCATGCGGGTGGACAGGCGCTGCGATTGCAGGGCATTCATCAGCTGGGTATTGGTTTCAATCCAGCTTTGCGCTTTCAGGCCGGTCAGGCGGTGGATGTTCGTGGCGATGGTCTGTGCTTCAAAAAGATCGTGCAGCTTCACATCCAGGCTGCTGGCCGCCCCCGGCAAGCGCAGCAGCGATTGCACCTGCTGCATGTTCAGGTACACGTAGCGGGCATCCAGCTCGCGCACGCCCATTTGGAAAATTCCGACGATGCTGACCACCCGCTCACTGCCCTGGCCGGCATCCAGGCGCAGCTTGTCGCCCACGCGCAGGCCCAGGTCGGCGGCCAGTTGGTGACCGATCAGGGCATCTTCGGCGTGCAGGCGAAATTGCCCGTGCAGGATGGCGTTTTCCAGGTCCACGATGCGCCGGTAGCGCGGCGGGTCGATGCCCAGCAGCGTGACCGACACCGACGCCTGGCCACGGCGGGCAAAGGCCGGTCCCGAAATCAGCGGCGATACGGCGGTCAATTCGGGCATGGTCTCCAGCAGGTCGCGCACCTGCTGCCAGTTGTCGATGGAGCGCAGGCGCTGGGCGCGTTGATCCTCCAGCAGCAATTGCACGCTGCCCGGGGGCGGCGGCAGGACGATGTTGCGCTCCTGCGGCGGCTCGATCCTGATGTGCGCCTGGGTGCCCAGGGTACGGTGGATGATGTTGTTCTGCAGCCCGCTGACCAAGGCGGTCAGAAACACCAGCACCGCCACGCCCACGGCAATGCCGACCAGAATCAGCAGGCTTTGCGTCCGGCCTTCGCGCAAGAACCGGGTGGCGATGGTCCATTCAATCCACATGGCGGCCCTGGCAGGATGCGGGGGTGGACAGGCCGAAACCGCTCATGGCATCCAGGGCAGCTTGCGGGCTTGCACCCGCACGGGCTGGCCGGGCGTCAGTGCCGCCTGCCCATCGGCCAGCACCCAGTCCCCCGCCTGCAAGCCGGCGATGATCTCGGTTTGCACCAGCCCGCGCAGGCCCAGTTGCAGTTCGCGCCGCACGGCACGGCCATCTTCCACCACCCACACCTGGGGCCGACCTTTTTCCAGCCCGGCCAGGGCATCGTTGGGAATGACCACGGCCCGGTCTTGCTGGCCGGTCCGGATATTGACCGAGACGGTCATGTCCTGGCGCAGAAATTCCGGCACGGGCTGCACCGTCAGGCGCACGTCCACGGTACCGCGCTGGGGGTCGATGCGCGGGGCAATCAAGCCCACCTGGGCGGCAAAAGGCTGGCGCGGGTAGGCATCGGCAATGCAGGTCGCAGGCTGCCCCAGGGCCAGCGTTTCCAGATTTTTTTCATCCAGCGCCACCAGCACCTCGGTATCCCCCTCGCGAACCATGTCAAACAGCACCTGGCCAGGCTGCACCACATCGCCCGGCTCGGCATGGCGGGTCAGCACCGTGCCGGCCATTTCTGCGCGAATCACGGTTTTTGCCAGGGCCGCCCGGGCGCTGGCCACGCGTGCCTGGGCCTGCGCTTCCTGGGGCTGGCCGGGCTGCAGGCTGCGGGCCTGCAATTGCGCCTGCTCCATCGCCATGCGGGCCTGGTTTTCCGCCTGCACGGACTGTTCCAGCTCCTCATGGGCAATGGCTTGCTGGGCAAACAAGGCCGTGCGGCGCTTGCGCTCCCGCTGCGCCTGCTGCCACTGCGTTTGCGCCCGTTGCCAGGCTTTGTGCGCCTGGGGGCGGGCCGAATCCTGCAGTTCGGCCAGGGCGGCACGCGCCTGGCGCAGCTCGGCCTCCTGCGTATCGGATTGCAGCACGGCCAGGATGTCGCCGGGACGTACCCGATCGCCTTCGCGCACGTGCCGCTCCAGCACCACCCCGGTGATGGCGCTGCCCACCTGCGCCCGCGAGACGGCGCTCACCCGCCCGGTGGCAACCACCGTCTGCACCAGGGGCTGCACGGCAATGGCATAGGCGGGCAGGCTGGGGCCGCGTATTTTCCGAGCCACGCCACCCGCCAGCACAAGCGCAAGCACCGCGCCCAAGGCCAGCGTGACGAGAACAGTGCGGCGGCGCATTACCGTCCGCCCCGGGGAGAAAAGCACATGGATGGAAAGTGAAAAGCGTTTTGCAGAACCTGTGGAGCAGATAAAAAGCCTGCCGACACATGGAATAAGTTTGAATCTCGTTCTCAGCTAGCAAAGTATAGGGGGCTTTGCCTCCGGGCCGGATGCAAAGCAGCCCTGGTTCAGCCCCCGTCTTGCAGCAGCGCCAGCATCTCCTGCCCCCAGGCGATCTGGCCCTGCTCGTACAGGATGCCTTTTTTCAGGATCAGGTGCTGGATGGCCTGGGCGCGGGACAGGGACTGGCCGGGGGGGAAGTCCTGCGCCTCGATGCGCTGGTAGTGCGCCAGTTGGGCGGCGTGCAGGGCCAGGTGGCGTTCCAGCTCGGGCACCAGGTCGATTTCATCCAGCACCGCATCGGCCCGCAGCTTGACGGTGAAGGCATCGCGCAAGTCCATGGGCGCGGTGGGTTCCGTCGCCCAGCGGGCCAGTTCCTGGCGGCCTGCGGGCAGTACGCGGTAGTGCTTTTTACGGGTTTTGCCCGCATCCGGCGGCACGAAAGCGGCAATCCAGCCGGCGGCCTCCATGCGGGCCAGTTCGCGGTAGATCTGCTGGTGGGTGGCGTGCCAGAAATAGCCGATGGACTTGTCAAAGCGCCGCGCCAGGTCGTAGCCCGAGGTGGATTTTTCAAGCAGGGAGGTCAGCACGGCGTGGGGCAGAGACATGGCGGACAAGTCTAGCCAGCGGCGCGTGACTATGCAACCCGTTGCATAGTTAAAAGAACACCCGTACACTTTTATGCAACCGGTTGCATAGATAGCCGTGCCTGTCGAGATTGTCCAAGGAGCTTTCCCCCATGACCCC